>JBDIAF010000178.1:0-4460 GCA_039812245.1 Agromyces sp.
CGCTCCGCCCCGCTCGCCGCGCAGCCGCCGGGCCAGCGCGACCTGGCGCACGGCGTCGGCGAGGGCGGGCACGGTCGCCCAGGCGATCACGAGCACCCGGGCGGTGCCGCGCAGCGGGCCGCCGCGCGCTCCGCGGACGAAGAGCCGCGAGACGTCGACGCAGGCGTTCACGAGCCCGAACGCGAGGATGACCGCCGCGAACGGCAGCGCGCTCACGACGGCGGACCAGACGCCGCCCGTCGTGATGGGGCCGAAGAGGGTGACGTGCGCGAAGGGGGCCGGCAGCCGCAGCACCGGCAGGTCGAGCAGCACGAGGCCGGTGCCGTCGACGCCGTGGAAGACGATGCGGTAGACGAGGCGCACGACGACGAACCCGGCGGCGAGGATCGCGGCCTGGCGGAGCGGGGCGACTCGGAAGCGGAACATGCTGGTGCGGGGTCGGGGCGCCGGGCCCCGACCCCGTGGGGTCACTCGGCCGGGGCGGCCGGCTCGTCGTTCAGGGTGAAGAGCAGTTCGATCGCGTCGCCGGGCTGCAGCTCGAGGGTCGACAGGCCCTCCTGCGCGTAGCCCCACTCGCCGCCCGCCGGCTTCTGCCAGAGGGCCCAGTAGGCGAAGGCGGCCGGCATCGACTCGCACGACTCGTGGTACTCGGTGCCGTCGGCGGCGGGGATCGCGAGGTCCTGCTGGGGGACGCCGTTGACCCGGCACACGACCTGGTCGCCGTACTGGGCGGTGCCCTCGGTCTCGACGCCCGCGGTGCGAAGTGCGTCGGCGGCGATCACGGGGCCGTCGGCCTCGACGCAGGCGCTCACCGAGGCGTCCTCGGGGGTCTCGAGGTCGCCGGTGTCGACGATGACCGAGATGCCGGCGCAGTCGTCGCCGGCCGGCGCGGTGGTGGCGGATGCCTCGGCGGAGGCCGCGACCGAGGGGGACGGAGTCGTGCCGGTGCCGGCCGAACAGCCGACGAGTGCGAGGGCGGCGAGCGCGGTCGCCGCGAGGACGGAGGTGCGAAGCGGTGTGATCACAGCTCAAGGGTAGGGGCGGGTATGCGCCCCCGACGGTGTCGGGTCGCGTCACACGAGGTCACGGAACGATATCCTCCGTGGATTTCCCTGTGGAGAGGTCTTCCGGACGGTGACTCGGGTGGGATATGTTTGCCATTCCTCCACCTGCGGGCGTCCGCCCGTGCCTCCATTCGATTGCCCGGAGGCGGATCGTTCCGTGCGGCATGACCATACTCGAGCGCTGGTCGCCATGAGCGCCCGCACTCGGCTCCCGCGGAGCTGCCGCGGCGCGTGCCGGCCGCCCGGTCGGGCACGACGAGCGGGCACGAGCCGCTCATTCGCAGAACGAAGGAAACACAGCATGGCAACCGGAACCGTCAAGTGGTTCAACGCCGAGAAGGGCTACGGCTTCATCACCCCCGACGACGGCGGCGCCGACGTCTTCGCGCACTTCAGCGCGATCGAGGGCAACGGCTACCGCTCGCTCGAGGACGGCCAGAAGGTCGAGTTCGACATCGCCCAGGGCCAGAAGGGTCCGCAGGCGGAGAAGATCCACGCGATCTGATCTCGGCTCACCGTCTGAACGCAGACGTGAATCAGCGAACGCCGCGGGGCACCTGCCCCGCGGCGTTCGTCGTATCCGGACGCCCCGAGGGGCCCTCGTGCGCGCCGCTCAGCCGGTCGCGGTCAGCGAGGCGTCGTCGATGACGAACGAGGTCTGCAGCGAGTAGTCCTCCGTCCCGGTGAAGGTCACCGTCACCGTCTGCCCCGCATACGCGCCGAGCGGGTAGCTCTTCAGCGCGTAACCGGCCTCGTCGAGGTTCGACCACTGGGCGAGCGTGACGGGCGCGCCGTTCGCCGGGGTCACCTCGAGCCTCAGGGTGTCGTAGGGGTTCGCGAGGTTCTCCGCCGAGTCGATGCGCAGCCAGAACCGCAGCGTGGCGGCGTCGCATCCGGCGGGGATCGTCACGGTCTGGGCGAGCGTCTCGGTGTTGGGCGTGCCGAAGCCGTTGAGCCATGCCTTCCACGAGCCCGTGCGGGGCGGCTGCAGTGCGGTGCGGTTGTCGACGACGCTCGCGCTCGCCGTCCAGGGCGCGGCGCTGCCCGTCTCGAAGCCGCCGTTGCCGAGCAGCTCGCCTGCGAGGCATCCGCCCCCGCCCCCGCCGCCGGTCATCGGGGCGAGCTTGTTCGACTGCACGACGGCGCCGCTCCAGGCGAACTCGTTGTTATCGCTGAACACGTAGTAGCTCGATCCGTTCGGCATGAGCACCACCGAGATGCCGCCGAAGCCCGACATGAACGGCACAGCGAACGGGGTCGTGAACGAGGCGTCGTCGGCGGCGCTGAAGTCGCGCGCCCAGAACGCGTTGTTGTAGTGGAACGGGATCGAGCCGCTCGTGGTGACGCCGCGGTCGGCGGGGTCGCGCTGCAGGCTCGCGTCGAGCAGGCCGGGGTGCAGCAGCTGCTGGCCGCCCGCCGCGCCGTCGTCGACGGTCAGGAGCTTCGCCACCTTGGCGATGTCGTCGCGCGTCCAGAACAGGCCGTAGCCGCCGAACGCCGCCCCGCTCGCCGAGTTGTCGGTACGCAGGGTGGTGAGCGAGTCCGGGCCGACCTTCGCCGGCTTCAGCACCTCGTCGCGCAGCATCGCGAAGATCTCGGCGCCGGCGCCGGCGTGGTCCTTCAGCACGTCGTCCATCGCCCGTGTCGCGAGGAAGGTGTCGGACGTGTGATAGGTCCAGACGCTGCCGGGTGCCGCCCGGTGCGGGAACGACAGCGCCGTCGACACCTTGTCGGCGTAGGACTCCGCGTTGAAGAACGCGAGCATCGTCGACCCGGCCTCGTCGGCTTCGTAGTCGGCCGAGGCGTAGTTGCCGGTGGCCATGTCGAGGGCGTGGTCGATCGTCACGCCGTTCCACGCGCTGAGCCCGGATGCCTCGGCCACGTGGTCCTTCACCAGCTCGCCGGCGACCGCGGGACCGTACTTCTGGGCGAGGCGCATCAGGGCCATGCCGCCGAAGGCGGACTTCGCCGTCGAGTACGAGGGCAGCAGCAGCTGACCGCAGAAGGGATACGAGCCCTGCCTGGTCGGGCAGTCGCCGACGTAGTTCACGCCCTCGTAGAAGAATCCGTAGGTGCTGAGCGCGCTCGCCGTGATCCCGCCGCCGAAGGCCGAGAGATCGAGGCCGGCCGCCGGGTGGTCGGTGGCGAGGGCGGCGATCGGCTTCGTCGGCAGCCGGTCGGCGACCTCGGCGGCATAGGCGGAGCGCACGTCGTCGGCGGCGACGATGCCGCCGGGCGTGTACGTGGCACCGACCTGGCCCCAGAGATCGAACTGGAAGTACTCGCACGTCTCGCTCGTGACCTGGTAGCGCACCTTCGACACGGCGGTGCCCGTGTAGAGGAAGGTGAGCACGCCGTTGTGCACGCAGTTTGCGTTGCGCTCCACGAGGGCGAACGGCAGGGCCGCCCGGCTCTGGCCGCCGTCGCCGTTCTCCTTCCAGGCCCGGCCCGCTCCGACCTCGAGGTTCCAGTACGGGCTGCCCGTGAGCTGCAGCCCGCGGGCGACCGGGATCAGGTGGCTGCCGTTCTGCACGAGCTGCACCGAGAACGGCGGCAGGTGCTTGAGCGCCGCCGTGCCGGCGTAGCCGTATGGATCCTTCAGCGCGCTGAACCCGCCCGAGGTGGCGACGCCGTTCAGGGTGAGGGTGCCCTCGAGGACGTGCGCCGGCGGCGCAGCGGCCGCGGGCAGGGCGAACGCGTCGTTCGTGACGGTCGCCGTGGGCGCGCTCGCCGAGGCGAGCTGGGCGGCCGTGAGCACCGAGCGCGTGACGGCGCCCGAGCCGGTGAGCGGATCGCCGGGGACCGGAGCGGCCACGGCGGCCGCCGGCGGAGCCGCGACGCCGGTGAGGGCCGCCGCCGCGAGGGCGGCGGCCACGAGCAGGGGGATGGGTCGACGCACGGGATCTCCTTCAGGCCATTCGGAAGGGGCGGTTCGGTCGCTGCCAGTGTGGCGGCGTGCCGGCGACGCGTCCACGACCCGTTCGGCCGCGCTTCGATGCCCGCCGGGCATCGTCGCGGCCGATGTCGCGGTCGGATGCCTCGATCAGCCCGGGATCGGCGGGTACGTGTCGGCGAGGAAGCCGCGCATCTCGCCGAGGCACTGCTCGATCTGCGCGCTCGCGTAGTGCATGGCGTCCCAGACGCCGAAGAGGGTGATCACGAGCGGCCCGGTCGCGGTGTCGATGGGGGTCGTCGTGAGGTCGAAGCGGGGGTCGTCCGACAGGATGCAGATGCCTCGGCCGGCGGCGGCGAGCGCCTGCGCGAGCGGGGGCGACTCGGTCTCGATCGAGGCGGTGAACTTCAGGCCCGCGCGGGCCGCCGCCGAATCGAACATCTGCCGCACGCCGTGCGCGCGGCTCATGACGATGAGGGGCTGTTCGACGAGCTCGGCGATGC
>JBDIAF010000179.1:0-4446 GCA_039812245.1 Agromyces sp.
CGTAGCTCTCGTAGCTGGCGACGGTCTCGCCCTTGGGGAGGGTCGGGAACGCCTGGGCCATGCGACCGCCGAACGGCGAAGGGCTGCTCATTTCGCCATTGTCCCATGCCGATGCGAGCGTCGGCCCGAACCGACGCGGCGGCCCGGCCGAACCGGTCATGGCCCCCCGCGCGGGGACTAAGTTGGTATCCGTGAGCGCAACGAGAGTCTTCGTCGCCCGACTCGCCGGGTGCGCCGTGTTCGACCCCGCCGGCGATCGGGTCGGTCGCGTGCGCGACGTGCTCGTCGTCTACCGCAAGTCCGACCCCCCGCGCGTGGTCGGGCTCATCGTCGAGGTGCCCGGCAAGCGCCGGGTGTTCCTCTCGATCGGCCGCGTCACCTCCATCGGCGGCGGGCAGATCATCACGACCGGCCTCATCAACCTGCGCCGCTTCGAGCAGCGCGGCGGCGAGGTGCGGGTGATCGCCGAGATGCTCGGCCGCAAGGTGACCTTCAACGACGGCTCCGGCCAGGCGACCGTCGAGGACGTCGCCATCGAGGAGCGCGAGCCCGGCGAGTGGGAGGTCGACCAGCTCTTCGTGCGCCGGCCCAAGCAGGGCGGCTCTCCCTTCGCCAAGGGGCAGTCGGCCTACGTGACGTGGCGCGAGGTGCGCGAGACGACCGCGCCCGGCGAGGCGCAGTCGGCCGAGCAGCTCATCGCGACCTACTCCGAGCTGAAGCCCGCCGACCTCGCCAACACCCTGCTCGACCTGCCGCCGCAGCGTCGGCGCGAGGTCGCCGAGGAGCTGCCCGACGACCGGCTCGCCGACGTGCTGGAGGAGATGCCCGAGTCCGACCAGGTCGACATCCTCGCCGGCCTCGGCGACGACCGCGCGGCCGACGTGCTCGACCACATGCAGCCCGACGACGCCGCCGACCTCATCGCGCAGCTGCCCGAGGAGCGCGGCGAGCACCTGCTCGAGCTCATGGAGCCCGAAGAGGCCGAGGACGTGCGGCTGCTGCTCTCGTACGGCCCCGACACGGCCGGCGGCCTCATGACGACCGAGCCGATCATCGTCTCGGCCGACGCGACCGTCGCCGAGGGGCTCGCCCTCATCCGACGGCACGACCTGCCGCCGGCGCTCGGCGCCGCCGTGTGCGTCACCCTGCCGCCCTACGAGTCGCCCACGGGCCGGTTCCTCGGCATCGTGCACTTCCAGCGCATGCTGCGCTACCCCCCGCACGAGCGCCTCGGCTCGCTCATCGACCAGGGTCTCGAGCCCGTGCGCGCCGACACCTCCGCCGCGGAGGTCAGCCGCATCCTCGCCAGCTACGACCTGGTCTCCGTGCCCGTCGTCGACGAGAAGCACCGACTCGTCGGGGTGGTGACGATTGACGACGTACTCGACTACCTCCTGCCCGATGACTGGCGAAGTCATCCCGATGACGATGACGAGCTGACCAGGCGCGCGACCGCGCGCGCCCAGCTCACCACGGGGAGCATCCCCATCCCGCACGGAAGGAGGGCAGGAGATGGCACGCGCTGACGTCGACGACCGGCGGTTCGAGACCCCGAAGGGCATGCGCCGAACCGCCTTCCGCGGCGGCGACGACAACGACCGCTTCGGCCGCTTCACCGAGTGGGTCGCCCGCGGCATGGGCACGCCCGGCTTCCTCGTCGGCCTCTCGGTCTTCGCGATCGTCTGGATGGGCTGGAACACCTTCGCCCCCGAGTCGGTGCGCTTCGACTCCATCGCGATCGGCTTCACCGCACTCACCCTGGTGCTCTCGCTGCAGGCCTCCTACGCCGCCCCGCTCATCCTGCTCGCCCAGAACCGGCAGGACGACCGCGACCGGGTGCAGATCGAGCAGGACCGCCAGCGCGCCGAGCGCAACCTCGCCGATACCGAGTACCTCGCCCGCGAGGTCGTCGCCCTGCGCCTGGCCATGAAGGACCTCGCCTCGAAGGAGTTCATCCGCGCCGAGCTGCGGGCCATGCTGGAGGAGCTCGACAAGCGCGACGAGGAGGAGGCGGAGCGTGCCGCACCCTGAGGCCGCCCGGGCATCCGATCGAAGCGGCCGGATGCCTCGCGCCGAGCTCGAACAGCGGGTGGGCGCCGCGCTCGCCGCCGTGATCGACCCCGAGATCCGGCGCCCGATCACCGAGCTCGACATGCTCGAGCGGGTCTCTGCCGGCGAGGACGGCCGGGTGCTCGTCGTGGTGCGGCTGACGATCGTCGGCTGTCCCGCCTCCGACCGCATCGAGCGCGACGTTCGCGCCGCGGCCGAGCAGGTCGCCGGCGCCGGGCTCGTCGATGTCGAGCTCACGGTCATGACGCCCGAGCAGCGGGCGGCGCTCACCGAGCGACTGCGCGGCGGGCGCGCCCGCACGAACCCCTTCGGGCCCGGCACCCTCACCCGCGTGATCGCGATCACGAGCGGCAAGGGCGGTGTCGGCAAGTCGAGCCTCACGGCGAACCTCGCGGTCGCCCTCGCGGCCCGCGGCCTCGCGGTCGGCCTCGTCGACGCCGACGTGCACGGCTTCTCGATTCCGGCCCTGCTCGGCCTCGTCGACGCAGAGGGCACGCCGACGAAGCCCACCCGCGTGGACGAGATGATCCTGCCGCCCGTGGCGCACGGCGTGAAGGCGATCTCGATCGGCATGTTCATCGAGCCGACCGAGCCTGGGCAGCGCGCCTCGTCGGTCGCCGTGGCCTGGCGCGGTCCGATGCTGCACCGCACCCTCTCGCAGTTCCTCACGGACGTGTACTTCGGCGACCTCGACGTGCTGCTCGTCGACCTGCCGCCGGGCACGGGCGACATCGCGATCTCGCTCGGGCAGCTGCTGCCGAACGCCGAGGTCGTCGTCGTGACGACGCCGCAGGCGGCGGCCGCCGACGTCGCCGAGCGGTCGGGCGTCGTCGCCCGGCAGACGGGCCAGCGCCTCATCGGCGTGGTCGAGAACATGGCCGGCTTCGTCTCGCCGGAGGGCGAGACGCTCGAGCTGTTCGGCTCGGGCGGTGGCGCGGAGGTCGCGAAGCGCCTGTCGGCCGGGCAGCCCGAGCCCGTGCCGCTGCTCGCGAGCGTGCCGTTGTCGATCGCGCTGCGTCAGGGCGGCGACGCGGGCGAGCCGGTCGTCGTCTCGGCCCCCGACGACCCGGCCGCGCGTGCGATCGAACAGATCGCGACCGCCATCGCCGCCCGGCCGCGCGAGCTGGCGGGGCGGCGACTCGACCTCTCGGTGCGGTGACCCGTGTCGCGCGCGCGATTCGGCATTCGGCTCGCGTCGTGCCTGGTCGCCGTCGTCGCGACCGCCGTCGCGTCGGCCCTCGCCGGCTGCGCGACGGCCGACGCCCCGCTGCCCGACGGCGTCGTCGCGAGCGTGAAGCAGGGGCGCCTCGACATCGCCGCCCGGCGGCTCGTCGTGCGGATCGAGAACGGCGCGGACACCCCGCTGTCGGTCGAGCGCCTCGAGCTCGACGCCCCCACCCTGGCCGAGCCGATCGTGCGCACCGAGTCGTTCGCGCTCGAGGTCGGCGAGGCGATCGACCTGCGCTTCGACCTTCCCGAGGCGGTCTGCGACGGGGCGGGTGGCGACGAGGCGGCGCGCGTGTCGCTCGAGTTCACGAGCGAGGACGACTCCCGCGCCGGCGCCGGCAGCCTTCCCGTCGACGACCCCTTCGGCACGCTCGGTCGCATCCACGACGACGAGTGCTTCGCCGCACGCGTGGCCGAGTCCGCGAAGCTCCGGCTCGTCGAGCCGCTGCGCATCGAGGGCGAGGGCGCCGAGCAGCGCGCGACCGTCGAGATCGCCGTCGAGCCGAGGGAGACGGAGACGGATTCCTCGGACCGGCTCGTGATCGAGCGGGTGCTGAGCTCGACCCTACTCTCGGCCGAGGACGCCGGCACGCCACCCGCCTCCGCCGAGCCGGGCGGCGATGTCGTCGCCCGCGAGGACGACGGCAACTGGCGCGTCGACCGCGAACTGCGCCCGGGCGAGGCGCCGTTCACCGTCGAGCTTCCGGTGCGCCCGGCCCGCTGCGACGCGCACGCCATCGCCGACGACAAGCGCGGCACGATCTTCCGACTCGAGATCGCCGACGGCGAGCGCATCGGCCGGGTCGAGCTCGTCTCGAGCCCTGAGCTGAAGGCCGCCCTCTACGCCTACTACGGCGAACGCTGCGGACTCGCCTGAGCGGCGACGGCGCCAACGCGCGATGGCGCGAATCAGAGATCGCGCCTCGCACGCGAGTCGGGGCGACATCGGGATCGCTGTGCGAGTTCCGTCTCACTGCTGAGACGGAACTCGCACAGCGGATTCGGCGACCCTCCATCGCGGCCGAAGGCGATTTCGGCGAGGACGAGCCGGCGAGAGCGCCCGTCCAGCCCCTCCAGGCGGACGCGCGCCGGGTCAGGCGGGCTCGACGACGCGGGCGAGCAGCTCGACCAGCAGCCGCTGCGTGAGCG
>JBDIAF010000180.1:0-4446 GCA_039812245.1 Agromyces sp.
CTCGTCGCCCGCCTCGCGCCGAGGCTCGGTGGCGAGCTGCCGAGCCTCGAGCAGCTCGCCGCGCCCGCCCCGGCGGTGCTGCAGCCGGTCGACGGGGTCGACCGGAGCCTCCTCGCCCGGCGCGCGGCCGAGCAGGCCGAGGCGACCGTCGCCGCCGCCGCCGAGCTGCTCGCCGCGCTCGGCAGCCAGCCCGCGCGCGAGCTCGCCAAGGGCGGACTCGCCCTCCCCGACAGCCGGCGGCTCGCCGAGCTGACCGGCGTCGAGCTCGACGAGGTGCCGCGCCTGTTCGGGCGGGCCGTCGAGGCCGGACTCGTGGTGCGCGACGGCGCGTACTGGCTCGAGTCCGACGCCGGCGCCGAGTGGTCGGCGCGCGACTCCGCCGCCCGGTGGCGCGTGCTCGCCGAGTGCTGGCGCGAGCGGGTGCCGCCCGCGCTGCGCGAGCTCGTGGCCCGGCGCAGCGGGTCGCTCTCGGCGAGCGCCTTCCGAGACGACGTGCGCTGGCTCTACCCCGCCGCCGGCGAGTGGCTCGACGCGGGGCTCGCGCGTCTCGCGGGCGAGGCCGACGCGCTCGGGCTCGCGGTGTCCGGCGAACCGGTCGAGCCGGGCCGGCTCGTGCTCGCCGGCCGGCTCGACGAGGCCATGGCGCTGCTCGCCGCGCACTTCCCGAAGCAGGTCGACCGGGTCTACGTGCAGCACGACCTCACCATCGTGTCTCCCGGGCCGCTCGAGCCGGTGCTCGACGCCCGGCTGCGCGGCTTCGCCGAGGTCGAGGCGCGCGACCTCGCCTCGAGCTACCGCGTCACGGCGGCCTCGGTCAACCGGGGGCTCGCCGCAGGCGAGACCGCCGAGTCGATCCGCGCCTTCCTCGGCGCGCTCTCGCTCACGGGCATCCCGCAGCCCCTCGACTACCTCGTGGCCGAGGCGGCGGCGCGCTTCGGAGCCGTGCGCGTCTCGCAGGCCGCCCCGTCGGACGCCCCGGCCAAGGCGAGCATCCGCTCCGACGACGAGCACCTCATCGGCACCCTCGAGGTCGACCAGAGCCTCAGCGCGATCGGCCTGCGCCGCGTCTCGCCGCACCGGTTGCTCTCGCGGTTCGCTCCCGACGTGGTCTTCTGGGCGCTGTCCGACGCGCGCTACCCCGTCGCCGCCGAAGACGCCGACGGCGCGATCGTGCGGCTGCAGCGCCATCGCCTCGCCCCGGCTCCGGCGCCGACGCCCGTCAACGACCGCATCGGCAAGCTGCTCGACGTGCTGCTGGCGACGCCCGCCGACGGTCCGGCCACCGAGCAGGCCTGGCTGGCCAGGCAGCTCGAGGCGGCGGCGCGCGCGAAGGAGACGCTGACCGTCACGGTGCACATGCCCGGCGGCCAGACCGCCGACTACCTGCTCGCGCCGGCGAGCGTCGCGAACGGGCGCCTGCGCGCCCGCGACCGCAAGGCCGACATCGAGCGCACCCTGCCCATCTCGGCGATCGCCGCGGTCGCTCCGGCGCCCGAGGGCCTCGACTGACCCGGATGCCCCGGCAGGCCGCCGAGGCATCCGCCATGGTCTGCCGCAGCCGAACGCGGCCCCGACGCCTCCGCTCGGCGACCCGATCGCGCCCGACCGGCCGCGACCGGGCGGAACGGGCGTAGACTCGACGGTTATGTCAGACGGCCCCCTCATCGTGCAGAGCGACCGCACCGTGCTGCTCGAGGTCGCGAACCCGCTCGCGGAAGACGCGCGGCACGACCTCGCGGTGTTCGCCGAGCTCGAGCGAGCCCCGGAGCACATCCACACCTACCGCATCACGCGGCTCGGACTCTGGAACGCGCGGGCGGCCGGCCACACGGCCGACGACATGCTCGGCACGCTCGAGCGCTACGCGAAGTTCCCCGTGCCGCAGACGGTCGCGGTCGACATGCGCGAGACGGTCGGTCGCTACGGCCGGCTCGTGATCGACCGCACCGACGACGGCGAACTGCGGCTGCGCTCCGACGACCTGGCGGTGCTGACCGAGGTCGTCGGCGCCAAGCGCATCGCGCCGCTCATCGGCGAGCGCATCGACGACTCGAGCTTCCTCGTGGCCCCGTGGGCGCGCGGGCAGCTGAAGCAGGAGCTCGTGAAGCTCGGCTGGCCGGCGGAGGACCTCGCCGGGTACACCCCGGGCACGCCGCACGAGATCGACCTCGAGCAGAGCGGCTGGCACCTGCGCGACTACCAGCAGAAGGCGGTCGACAACTTCTTCGAGGGCGGCTCGGGCGTCGTCGTGCTGCCCTGCGGCGCCGGCAAGACCCTCGTCGGCGCCGGTGCGATGGCGACGGCGAAGACGACCACCCTCATCCTCGTCACCAACACCGTGAGCGCCCGCCAGTGGCGCGACGAGCTGCTCCGCCGCACCACGCTCACGCCCGACGAGATCGGCGAGTACTCGGGGCAGGTGAAGGAGGTCAAGCCGGTCACGATCGCGACCTACCAGATCCTCACCGCGAAGCGGAAGGGCGAGTACGCCCACCTCTCGCTCCTCGACGCGCTCGACTGGGGCCTCATCGTGTACGACGAGGTGCACCTGCTGCCCGCGCCCGTGTTCAAGCTCACCGCCGAGCTGCAGGCCCGCCGCCGCCTCGGCCTCACCGCCACCCTCGTTCGCGAGGACGGCCGCGAGGGCGACGTCTTCTCGCTCATCGGGCCGAAGCGCTTCGATGCGCCGTGGAAGGAGATCGAGGCGCAGGGCTTCATCTCCCCCGCCGCCTGCTACGAGGTGCGCATCGACCTGCCGCAGTCCGAGCGGCTCGCCTACGCGGCCTCGGCCGACGACGAGCGCTACCGGCTCGCGGCGACGGCACCGGCCAAGCTCGACGTGGTGAAGCAGCTCGTCGAGCGGCACGCCGGCGAGCGCATCCTCGTGATCGCGCAGTACCTCGACCAGATCGACGAGATCGCAGACGCCATCGGCGCCCCGCAGCTGACCGGATCGACGCCGGTCGACGAGCGCGAGCGACTGTTCCAGGAGTTCCGCGACGGCCGCACCCCCGTGCTCGTCGTCTCGAAGGTCGCGAACTTCTCGGTCGACCTGCCCGAGGCCACGGTGGCGATCCAGGTCTCGGGCTCGTACGGCTCGCGGCAGGAGGAGGCGCAGCGCCTCGGCCGGCTGCTGCGCCCCAAGGAGTCGGGCCTCTCGGCGAACTTCTACACCCTCGTCGCCCGCGACACCGTCGACCAGGACTTCGCGCAGAACCGACAGCGCTTCCTCGCCGAGCAGGGCTACTCGTACACGATCCTCGACGCGCACACGCTCGACGCCGCCGCCTGAGGCGTGCGCTCAGCGGGCGCGCGCGTAGCGGAGCAGCAGCAGCTCGCCCGCGGGCAGGGCGTGCACGAGCCGCATGGCGCGAGCGTGCTCGTGCGCGCTCACGGCGATGCGCCCCGCGTGCCCGGCCACCAGCAGCGGGCTGAGGCTCAGGCAGAGCTCGTCGACGACGTCGGCCTCGACGAAGGTGCCGAACAGGTGCGGTCCGCCCTCGCACAGCACCTGCGGCAGCCCGAGGCCGGCGAGCGCCGACCTGACGAGCGCGGCGTCGACGCGGTCTGCGCCGCAGACCAGCACGTCGGCCACCTCGGCGAGCGCCGCCCGGCGCGCGGGGTCTGCCGCCTCGTGCGTGACGACGATCGGCCGCGTGGTCGCCTCGGCGAAGAAGGGATGTCCCGGATCGAGGTCGAGCGCCGACGACACCACGGCGATGCGCGGCTCGTCGGAGAGCCCGTGCTCCCGCCGCCAGGCGACGTTCGCGGCGCGCAGGCCGAGTCCGCCGTAGCCCTCGACCCGCACGGTCCCTGCTCCGACGAGCACCACGTCGGCGAGGGTGCGCATGACGCCCATCGCGAGCCGGTCGGCGGCGTCGCCGAGGCCGCCGCTGCGGCCGTCGACGGTGACCGCCCCGTCGAGGCTCATGACGAAGTTCATGCGCAGCCGCGGCGTCACCCGGTCGGGCACCGCGTAGGCGGCGAGCAGCTGCGCTCGGTCGACGCCGATCGGCGCGTGGGCCGCGCCCGGCGCGGCCTCGTCCGGTCGGTCGTGCTCGCCTCGTTCGCTCATGTCTCCTCGTTCGGCCCGTCGACGAGATTGTGCTTGAGGTACGCCGGCTCGCGCCATCCCATGATCGCCTCGACCATGCGCGCCGCGTCGACCGACTCGACGACGTTGTGCATGCGCAGGATGCGGGCGCCCTGCATCGCGCAGAAGACGGCGGCGGCGATCGAGCCGGCGAGCCGCTCGCCGCGCGGGCGGTCGAGGCTCTCGCCGATGAAGTCCTTGTTCGAGACCGCCGCGACCAGCGGGAAGCCGAGCCGGGTGAACTCGCCGAAGCGGCGGGTGAGCTCGAGCGTGTGCAGCGTGTTCTTGTTGAGGTCGTGGCCGGGGTCGAGCACGATGCGCTCCTCGGGCACGCCGCGCGAGACCGCGAGCGC
>JBDIAF010000181.1:0-4440 GCA_039812245.1 Agromyces sp.
CGGGTGACGGATGCCCCGGGCCGGCCTCGGCCGAGGCATCCGTCTCTCGAATCGCGGTCGTGCTCATTCGTCGAGCAGGGCCTGCGCGTCGACGTCGATCTGCTTCAGCAGGGCGTCGATGTCGGCGTTCGGGTCGGTGAGCACCGCCTGCACGAGGTTGTCCATCAGGGCGTAGATCGGCTGGGTCTGCCCCTTGAACTCGCCCACCGGCGTCTGCTCGAAGATGCCCTCGGTGAAGCCCGTCATCTGGTCGAGCGGCACGTTGACGTACGGTTCGATCCAGGTGAGCGACTCCTCGTAGGTGTCGCGGTCGAGCACCGGCAGCACGGGGGTGCCGACGGCCTGGTCGCTCGCGGCGAGCGCCTTCGCGTCCGCGACCGCGGCGTCCTCGTCCAGCAGCTTCTGCATGTAGTACCAGTCGATCCAGGTGACCGCGGCCGCCTTGGTCTCGTCGTCGACCGTGGGCGCCACGACCGCGATGTCGCCCCCGCCCAGCACGCCGCCGCCGTCCTCGGTCGGGATGACGGTGAGCCCGTACTGCTCGGGCTTCATGCCGAAGTCGCGCACGAGGGCCGTGTAGACGTCGGAGCCGGTCGTGTACATGCCGATGTTGCCTGCGGCGAACTCCTGGTTGATCGACCCCCAGTCGAGGTCGAAGTTCGCGCCCATCGAGTCGTCCTCCCAGCGGAGGTCGTGCAGGTACTCGAGCGTCGCCTTCGTGGCCGGGTTGTCGATCGTCGAGGTGTAGCTGCCGTCGTCGTTCGCCTCCTGCAGCGACGCGCCGCGCGAGTCGGCCTGCACCGAGAGCTGCCAGCCGCCGGTGTTGCCGCTCGTCATCGTCGCGTACCCGGCCTTGCCGGTCTTCTCGGCGATGGCCTTGGCGGCCTGGCGCACCTCCTCCCAGGTGGTGGGCGGCTGGTCGGGGTCGAGGCCGGCCTGCTCGAACAGCTCGCGGTTGTAGTGCAGGCCGTTGGCGTAGGCCTGGCGGGGGAAGCCGTAGAGCTTGCCGTCGGCGCCGGTCACCTCGTCGAGCAGGACGGGGTTGAACTTGTCGGTGTAGCCGAGCTCGTCGATCTCCTTCGTGAGGTCCATGAGCTGGCCGTTCTCGAGCAGCGTCTTCGAGTCGGTGAACGGCACGGTGAACACGTCGGGCAGGCTGCCGCCGGCGAGCTGGGCGGCGAAGGTCGGCGCCGTCCACTCGTACTCGACGCCGACGACGTCGATGTCGGGGTTGGCCTTCTCGAACTGCGCCTCCTGTTCCGCGAAGGCGTCGTAGGCGGCCTGGTCGGCGCCGGGCGGGAAGGTGGCGACGCGCAGCTCGAGCTTGCCGTCGTCGCTGCCGCCCTGCGAGCAGGCGGCGAGCGCGCCGATCATGGCGAGCGCGGCGACGCCGGCGACGGCGGCCTTTCGTGGTGACTTCATCGTCGATCCTTTCGGTGCTGTGAGGTGGGTGGTGCGGGGTCGGCTGCCTCGGCCGCGCGCAGGCGCAGCCAGGCGGTGGCATCGGGAGCGAGGCGCCCGGCGTCGAGCGGGGCGCTCGCGAGCAGCACCTGCTGGTGCGGCGGCAGGGGCACCGGGGCGGTGCCGAGGTTGGTGACGCTGGCGAAGCCGGCCCCACGGCGGAAGGCGAGCACCTCCGCGCCGAGGGCGGGGTCGTCGATCCACTCGAGGCCGCCGTCGCCGAGTGCGGGCTCGACGCGCCGCAGGCGCAGTGCCTCGCGGTAGAGCCGCAGCATCGAGCCCGGGTCGGCCTGCTGCGCCTCGACGGTGAGGCCGGCCCAGTCCGCGGGCTGCGGCAGCCACGTCTCGGCCTCGGAGCCGAAACCGTACGGTGCGGTGTCGCCGCGCCAGGGCAGGGGGACCCGGCAGCCGTCGCGGCCCGGGTCGACGCCGCCCGAGCGGAAGTGCATCGGGTCCTGCAGCACGGAGGCGGGCAGCTCGGCCTCGGGCAGGCCGAGCTCGTCGCCCTGGTAGAGGTAGAGCGAGCCGGGCAGCGCGGCCGTCAGCAGGGCTGCCGCCCGGGCCCGCCGGGTGCCGAGCGCGAGGTCGGTCGGCGTGCCGAAGCGCTTCCTCGCGAAGGCGAAGCCCGAGTCCTCGCGGCCGTAGCGCGTCACGGGGCGGGTGACGTCGTGGTTCGAGAGCACCCAGGTGCTCGGCGCGCCGACCGGGGCGTGCGCCCGCAGCATGAGCTCGATCGAGGCGCGCAGCTCCGCCGCGTCCCACGGCCTGGTCATGAAGTCGAAGTTGAACGCGGTGTGCATCTCGTCGGGCCGCAGGTAGGCGGCGAACCGACGCGCGTCGGGCAGCCAGATCTCGCCGACGAGCAGGCGCGGCTCGTCGTACTCGTCGGCGATGCGGCGCCACGATCGGTAGACGTCGTGCAGCTCGTCGCGGTCGATGTGGGGGTGCTCGCCGGGCCCGGGGTCGGCCGGGTAGTCGGGCAGCTCGGGGTGCTTGATCAGCTGCGCGGCCGAGTCGATGCGGACGCCGGCGACGCCGCGGTCGAACCAGAACCGCAGGATGTCCTCGTGCTCGCGGCGCACCTCGGGGTGCGTCCAGTTGAGGTCGGGCTGCTCGGGGGTGAACAGGTGCAGGTACCACTCCCCCGGCGTGCCGTCGGGGTTCGTCGTGCGGGTCCACGGCTCGCCGCCGAACTCCGACACCCAGTCGTTGGGCTTCTCGTCGCCCGCGGGCCCCCGACCGGGGTGGAACCAGAAGCGCGCGCGCTCGGGGCTGCCCGGCCCGGCCGCGAGGGCGGCCTGGAACCACTCGTGCCGGTGCGAGACGTGGTTCGGCACGATGTCGACGATCGTGCGGATGCCTCGGGCGGCCGCGTCGGCGATGAGCGCCTCGGCGTCGGCGAGCGTGCCGAAGGCCGGGTGGATCGAGCGGTAGTCGGCGACGTCGTAACCGCCGTCGGCGAGGGGCGAGGGGTACCAGGGCGTGAACCAGAGCGCGTCGACCCCGAGCTCGGCGAGGTAGTCGAGCCGGTCGCGCACGCCCTGCAGGTCGCCGATGCCGTCGCCGTTCGAGTCGGCGAAGCTGCGCACGTACACCTGGTAGATGACGGCGCTTCGCCACCAGTCGGCATCGCCCGTGACGGCGACGCCGACGGGCCTCGTGGCGGTCGATGGCATGGTCACTCGCGGTCGCTCCTCGTCGTTCGGCGCGCCGTCGCGTCGAGACGACGGCGTCGATGCCGGTCAACGTAATGAGAGCAACAGAATGATGCAACTATTCAACAAATCGACAGAAATTTGCGACAGCTTGCGCCGACTTGCGGAAGGGACTTGCGCCTGCTGCACAATTCAGGAACATCGCGGGGTTATGCGGGGGGACACCGCGCCGCGGCCCGGGATCTCGGGGCGCGGTGCCGAGGCATCCTGAATCACGCGGATGCGGAAGTGCGCTCGGAGGCGGGCGCCGGCCCGGTCGATCCGCGCACCACGAGCTCGGGCGCGAAGAACACCTCGTCGCCGATGGCCCGCTCGCTGGACATCTGCCGCAGCAGCAGCTCGATCACCATCTTGCCCATCGCTTCGATGGGCTGACGCACCGTCGTGAGCGGCGGCTCGGTGCAGTTCATGAGGGCCGAGTCGTCGTAGCCGATGACCGAGACGTCCTCGGGCACCCGCAGCCCGGCCCGGCGCACCGCGCGCACCGCGCCGAGCGCCATCGGGTCGCTCGCGCACACGATCGCGGTGACGCCGGCGGCGAGCAGCCGGGTGGCCGCGGCCTGGCCCGACTCGAGCGAGTAGAGCGAGTGGGCGACGAGCTCGTCGTCGAGCTCCACCCCGTGCCGTGCCGCCATGGCGCGCGCGGCCGCGAGCTTGCGTCGCGAGGGCACGTGGTCGCGGGGCCCGAGCAGCACGCCGATGCGCCGGTGTCCCAGCTGCACGAGGTGACCGTAGGCCTGCTCGATCGAGGTGGCGTCGTCGCACGAGACCGTGGCGAAGCCGAGCCCGTCGACGGGGGCGTTCACGAGCACGGTCGGCAGCTTCAGCTCGACGAGGCGCTCGTAGTGCTCGTGCGGGGCGTCGGCCTGGGAGTACGCGCCGCCCGCGAACACCACGCCCGACACCTGCTGGTGCAGCAGCAGCTCGACGTAGTCCGACTCCGACACGCCTCCGGCGCTCTGGATGCACAGCACCGGCGTGAAGCCGTTCTGCGCGAGCCCGCCGCCGATCACCTCGGCGAGCGCCGGGAAGATCGGGTTCTGCAGCTCGGGCATCACGAGGCCGACGAGCCGCGCCCGCTCGCCGCGCAGCTTCGTGGGTCGCTCGTACCCCAGCACGTCGAGGGCGGTGAGCACCGCGTCGCGCGTGGAGGCGGAGACCCCGGGTTTGCCGTTCAGCACGCGACTCACGGTCGCCTCGCTCACCCCGACCTTGCGCGCGACATCAGCCAGCCGTCTCGACATGCGAGCAATCGTATGCGAGA
>JBDIAF010000182.1:0-4410 GCA_039812245.1 Agromyces sp.
GCCGTGAGCAGCCGTCGCCGGCTGAACGTCTGCGCCTCGATGAGGTCCTTCTTGGTCGCCATCGCGCTACGCGAGCCCGGCGGTCAGCACGCCGAGCGGCAGCAGCAGCGCGAGGGCGACCAGTTCGGCGGTGTCGGCGAGCCGGGCGAGCCGCAGGCGGGCGCGCGGGCTGAGCAGCGTGAGCCCGACGAGCATGGCGGTGGCGGTGAGCAGCACCACGAGCAGGCCGATGCGCAGCTCGGGCTGCGTCAGCACGACGGTGAGGCCGGTGACGGCGAGCCCGACGGCGCCGAAGGCCATGAGGGCGAGCACGCCGGCGCGGGCGTACATCTGGCGCGACTGGAACATGAGGCCGACGAAGGCGAGCGCGCTGAGCAGTGCGCCGACGAAGCCGGAGGCGGCGACGAGCGGGGTCGCGACGAGCACGGCCAGCGCGAGCGCGATGCGCAGCGAGGTGAGCGTGCGCGCACCGGCGACGGCGCGGCGCGTGACCTCGTCGGCGTCGACCGGCTGCGGCGTGTCGAAGATCTCGGCGTCGCTCTGCGGCGAGATGACCCGGATGCGCGTGGAGCTCATCGCGAGCCAGGGCAGGCCGTTCGACAGCGTCCCCGCGATCGCGACCATGATCGCCCACGGGCCCACCGGGTCGCCGCCGATGAGTGCGGTGACGAGGCCCGTGAGTCCGAGCGCCGCGCCGAGGGCGATCGGCGCGAACTGCAACTCGGGACGATCGGGGGCCAACGCGAGCGCGGCGCCGCCGAAGACCGCGAGGCCGAGGCCCGCGGCGGCGAGCGGCCAGCCCCACGGGGTCGCCGCCGGCACCGCGATGAGTCCGGCCAGCCCGCCGTAGGCGGCGGCGGCGAGCGACAGGGCGTGACTCGCCTCGGACTGGCCGAGCCGCCCGAGCACGGCGGCCGTGGCGAGCAGGACGACGGCCCCTGCGCCCGCGATGATCGCGGCGAGGGTCGGATCGGAGCCCGAGGTGATGAGCAGCAGCGCGCAGAGCGCGAGGAAGGCGAGGCTGATCGCGAGCGCCGTGCGCGAGCTGTCGCGCGGCGTCCAGGCGCCGTGCTGCGCAGCGGTGGCGTCGATGACCGCCTCGACGACGTCGTCGTACACCTTCGGCTCGGCGACGAGGCCGCCGCGCACGAGGGTGAGCAGCTCGCCGTCGTGCACGCCCTGCACGCGCGCGGCGCGCGCCGAGTCGAGCAGCGTGCCGTCGGCGCGGCGGAGCTGGTAGCCGGTGTGCGCGAGCGTGGGGTCGAGCACGCCGATGCTGCGCGCGAAGCCCGGGATGAGTTCGACGAGCGGGACGTGCGCCGGCACGCCGACGTCGAGACGTCGGTCCTCACTCACGATCGACAGCCGCAGCACCCCGGCGGCGGCAGTGGCGTTCTGCGCCATGCACCTTCCCCAACATTCGCGCGCGCGCCCGTGGATGCGGACGCCGCGCGAACACTCTACGTGATGGGCGCGTCCGCTTCGCGGGGATCGTCCACACACGGCATGGGGACTTCTCCCCATACCCTCACCCACCCCGAAACGGGTTACACTCTCACCGTCCGTGTCGTGTTGGGGTGAAAGGAGCGCGAGATGGCAGATGTGATCTCCGCAGAAGAAGGGGCGCTGCGTCGCGGTGCCCAGGCGGTGAACGAGGCCAAGGGCGCCATCGACCAGAAGGTCAAGACGGTGCGCGGCGAGATCGAGCAGGTGAGCGCGTACTGGACCGGTGCCGCTGCCGGCTCCTACACCCAGCTGCTGAACCGCTGGAACGAGGAGACCACCAAGCTCAACCAGGTGCTCGTCACGCTCGAGGACGCGCTGTCGGGTACCGAGAAGGACCAGGCCGCCACCGAAGAGCAGCACCAGCAGACGATCTCGGGCCTCGGCTCGATGATGTCGGGCGCCTGAGCGTTCGAGAGACGGGAGAGAGCAGATGAGCATGCAGTCGATGTCGGTCAAGCCCGAGCAGGTCAACGCGCTCGCGGCCCAGATCCGCAACGGTGCCAACGGGATCCGGTCGGACCTCGACCGCCTCGAGTCCGAGGTCGGCAAGCTCCGCGCCTCGTGGGGCGGTGAGGCGCAGGCCGCCTACGACCAGGCGCAGGCCAAGTGGACCAAGTCGCTCGCCGAGCTGCAGTCGCTGCTCGCGCAGATCGCGAACAAGACCGAGCAGATGTCGGGCGAGTACGTCTCCGGCGACAACGCCTCGGCGAAGCGCTTCTCGATCTGAGTCGAGAGCGCGGAGCGATGGGGTGCGCGGCGATCCGCCGGCGCACCCCATCGCCGCGCGAAGCGGGCGATGTTCCGCGTCACCGGTTGATGAGTTGAGTTGAGGGGATTCGACGATGGCTGCTCCTGAGATCTCGGTACAGCCCGAGCAAGTGTTCGCCGAGCTGCTCGAGGTGATCACGCACCTCAACAACGTGCCCAAGCCGGGCGAGTTCGTGACGACGGGCCCCACCGCCAGCGAGAGCCCCGCGGCGTACGAGTTCATGCGATCGCTGAACGGGCTCGGACGTCAGCTGTCGCTGACCGTGAAGTCGACCGCGCAGTACATGTTCGACCTGTCCGACGAGATCCGCGCGGCCGTCAAGCAGCAGGTCGAGCTGGATGCCTCGTTCGCCGACGAGGCGAAGACGATCACGGGGATGCTCGACACGCTCGACGACTACTTCCCCGACATGGTGAAGACGGCGCCGGGCGACGCCGGCGGTGCGGGCGGGCCGACGCGCGGCCGGACCGCGCACTGAGATGCGGACGACGACGCGCGCCTTCGTCGGTGCATCGCTGATGGCGGTGCTGCTGTCCGGCGGAATTCTGCCAGCGCAGGCGACCGAGGGGGTGCCGGGCGACTGGTACTTCGTCGACTGGGGCGTGCAGGAGTCCCTCGACGCGGGGAACGACGGCGCCGGCGTGCACGTCGCCGTGATCGACGGTCAGTTCAACCCGGACGTGCCGACCCTGCAGGGCGCCGACCTCACGATCGCGCCGTCGATCTGCCACGACGAGTCGGGTTCGCTGATCCCGGCGTCGACCGACGCCCCCGAAGCGGCTCACGGCACCAATTCGGTCTCGCTGGTCGTGGGCACCGGGGCCGGGTACCCGGGTCAGGTCGGAGTGCGCGGCGCCGCGCCCAAGGCCAGGGTGACGGCCTATTCGGTCGGGCCCGACGTCGACGGTCAGGACAAGGTTCGTTGCCTCGACGAGAAGGGTGAGCCCGTCTCGGCGGTCGAGCGCAATCTGGAGCGCGCGCTCGACGACGGCGCCGACATCATCACCGTCCAGATCAGCTCTGCGACCTTTCCGCCCGAACTCGTCGCTCGCGCGATGCGCGAGGGCGTGATCGTGCTGCAGGGGCTCGACAACGATCCGGTGGACGCCTACCTGGGCACGGCCGGGCTCGCCGCGATGAACGGCGTCGTGGGGGTTCAGGCGATCGACGCCTACGGCGACCCCCAGAACGGCCCCGGTTCCATCGACGTCTCGGCCGACGTGGCCGCCCCCGGCGTCGGGATGACCGCGCAGGGAGGCCAGCACGGTCAGTCATGGGAGACGCAGACGATCCAGTCGGGCACCTCCAACGCCACGCCGTTCACCGCCGGCGTGCTCGCCGCCGTGTGGTCGAGGTACCCCGAGGCGAGCGGCAACCAGCTCATCCAGTCGATGATCCGCAACACGGGGCTCGAAGACCACGAGCTCGCCCGCGACGACAGCCTCGGCTACGGCATCATCTCGCTGCGGCACATGCTGCAGGAAGACCCCACGCAGTACGACGACGCCAATCCGCTCATCGTCGACGAACGCGACTTCCCCGGGCAGGAGGGCATGTGGGAGCCGAGCTACCTCGAGATCTTCCCCGAACAGGCGTCGCCCGAGCCGACCGAGGCGCCGGGCCCAGGCTCGGGTCTCGCGGCGATGTTGCCCGTGTTCGTCATCGGCGGGATCGTCGGCCTGCTCGTGCTGATCGGCGTGATCGTGCTGATCGTCGTGCTCGTGACCCGCAAGAAGCGCTGAGCACCAGAACGTCCGATAGGAAGGAACGCCCATGGGAAAGCATGAAGACGAACTGAACCGCGTCGCCGGCGCGGGCATGTGGGATGTCGCGCAGCTGACCGGGCTGTCGACGGCGCTCGGCACGTTCCGCAATGCGATCACGAAGCTCGCCGAGAGCGACTCATGGAAGGGCGCGGCGGCCGACGGCGCCGGGAACACCCTGCTGCAGCTCTCGTCCAAGATGGGCAACATCCAGGATTCGCTCGGTGCGGTGAAGACCACGATCGATCGTGCGAACGCCTCGCTCGCGAACGCGACGGGTGCCACGGCCGAGCTGCCGTCGGCCGACATCGACCCGTTCTGGGAGAACGCGGCGAAGGCCGGCTCGGTCGTGGTGCACCCCGTGCTCGGGCC
>JBDIAF010000183.1:0-4405 GCA_039812245.1 Agromyces sp.
GCCCGGCGACCGCTGGATGCTCTGCTCCGACGGGCTGTCGGGCGTGGTCCCGTTCGAGGACATCCACGAGTACCTGCGCGACGAGCCGAGTGCGAAGCCGGCGGCCGAGCGCCTCGTCAAAGCCTCGCTCGACGGCGGCGCGCCCGACAACGTGACCGTCATCGTGGTCGACATCGGCGAGCCGCCCGCTCCCGAGACCCCTGGCGTCATGGTCGGCTCCGCGGCCGCGCCGCTCGCGTTCAAGGCGCCCGAGCCGGTTCGCGCGCGAGGCATCCGACTGGCGCCGTTCAGGCCCCACCCGGTGCAGGAGACGCACTTCGAACCCGATTCGGTCGACTACTTCGACGAGCTCATCGAGGAGGACGAGCGGCGCCGCCGCCGGCGCCGCATCGTGTGGAGCGCGTGGATCATCCTGCTCGTCGGCGCGATCGTCGCGGCCTTCGTGATCGGGTACCAGTGGACCCAGACCCGCTTCTACGTGGGCGAGTCGAACGGCCGCGTCGCCATCTACCAGGGCATCCAGCAGAACCTCGGACCGATCTCGCTGCACGAGCTGCACACCGAGACCGACATCGACGTGTCCGAGCTGCGCACCTACGACCAGCAGCGCGTCGAGCAGACGATCAGCGCGGGCTCGTACTCCGAGGCGTACCGCATCGTGCAGCGGTTGGAGGAGACGCTTGACTGAGCCGATCTCCCAGCCGCCGGTGTCGCGCGCGCAGGCGCGCGGCCGAAGGCGACCGGATGCCTCCCCGGCGACGCCGGGCGGCGGCGTCCGCCGCATCCACCTGCCGCAGAAGCTGCGCAACCTCGAGCTGTGGCTGCTCGTGTTCGCGTGCGTCATCAACGCGACCGCGATCGTGCTCGTGCAGCTCGGCGGCCTCGGCCGCATCGACACGCAGCTCGTGCTGCTCGGCATCGGCCTGTCGGTGCTCGTGTTCGGCCTGCACTTCGCGATGCGGTTCGTCGCGCGCGACGCCGACCCGTTCCTGCTGCCGATCGCGACCGTGCTCAACGGCATCGGCATCGCGATGATCTACCGGATCGACATCGCCTTCGGCGACGCCGGCTGGGAGAGCGCCGCGGTGCGGCAGATCGTCTGGAGCGCGATCGCGATCGTGTGCGCCATCGCGACGATCCTGCTGATCCGCAACCATCGCGTGCTGTTCAAGTACATGTACCTCTCGGGCCTCGTCGCGATCGTGCTGCTGCTGCTGCCGCTCGTGCCCGGCCTGGGCGACGACCACGACGGCGCGCAGGTGTGGATCTCGCTCGGCGGGGTCATGAACTTCCAGCCCGGCGAGATCGCGAAGATCGCCCTCGCGGTCTTCTTCGCGGGCTACCTCGTGCGCAACCGCGACTCGCTCTCGATGGTCGGCACGAAGTTCCTCGGCATGCGCTTCCCGCGCGCCCGGGACCTCGGGCCGCTGCTCGTCGTCTGGGCGCTGTCGATGGCGGTCATCGTGTTCCAGCGCGACCTCGGCACCGCCCTGCTGTACTTCGGGCTCTTCCTCGTGATGCTGTACGTCGCGACGAGCCGGCTCTCCTGGGTCGTGCTCGGGCTCTCGCTGTTCCTCGCGGGCGCGCTCGTCGCGAGCCAGCTGCTCGAATACGTCGGCAACCGCTTCGCCAACTGGCTGAACCCCTTCGACCCGGCCCGCTTCGACGCAGAGGTGGGCGGCAGCTACCAGCTCGTGCAGGGTCTGTTCGGCCTCGCCCACGGCGGCCTCATCGGCACCGGGTGGGGGCAGGGCCGGCCCGACATCACGCCGGTGCCCCAGTCCGACTACATCATCGCCTCCATCGGCGAGGAGCTCGGGCTCGCCGGCGTGTTCGCCGTGCTCGCCCTCTACCTGCTGTTCGTGGCGCGCGGCTTCCGCATCGGCTTCGCCGGGCAGGACGACTTCGGCAAGCTGCTCGGCGTCGGCCTCTCGTTCGTCGTCGCGCTGCAGGTGTTCATCGTCGTGGGCGGCGTGATGCGGGTCATCCCGCTCACCGGCCTCACCACCCCGTTCCTCGCGGCGGGCGGTTCCTCGCTCGTCGCGAACTGGATCATCGTCGCCCTGCTGCTGCGCCTGTCCGACACCGTGCGCAACCATCCGAGGCTGGTGATCGACTGATGAACCGAGAGCTCAAGCGCGTCACGATCGTCGTGTTCGTCATGTTCCTGTCGCTGTTCGTGGCGTCGTCGATCGTGCAGTACGCCCAGGCATCCGCCCTCGCCGAGGACCCGCGCAACTCGCGCACGCTCTACGAGAGCTACTCGGTCGAGCGCGGGCCGATCCTCGTCGGCGGCGAGCCGATCGCCTACTCGCAGCCCTCCGACGACAACTACAAGTTCCAGCGCGTCTACTCGAACGGGCCGCTCTACGCGCCGGTGACGGGGTTCATCCCGGTCAACGGCGAGGCGACGGGGCTCGAGCGCTCCCTCAACTCCTACCTCAGCGGCCAGTCGTCGACCCAGTTCTTCGATCAGCTGAACCGCCTGATCTCGGGCCAGGACCCGATGGGCGCCTCGGTCGAGGTCGCCATCGACCCCGTGGCGCAGCAGGCCGCGTGGGACGCCCTCGGCGACTACACGGGTGCGGTCATCCTCACCGAGCCGGCCACCGGCCGCATCCTCGCGATGGTGACGAAGCCCACCTACGACCCCAACTCGCTCGCGGTGCATGACAGCGCACAGGTCGAGGCGAACTACGAGGCCCTCGTCGACGACCCCTCGAACCCGCTGTACAACCGGGCCACCGGCGGCGACATGAACCCGCCCGGCTCCGTGTTCAAGCTCGTGGTCACCGCGGCGGCACTCGAGTCGGGCAAGTACACGCCCGACTCGACCTTCCCGAACCCGGGCGAGCTCGTCCTGCCCGGCACCGACGCGGTCGTGCGCAACTCGGGCGGCGGCACCTGCGGCGGCGGCGCGCAGGTCACCCTCGCCGACGCCCTGCGCCTCTCGTGCAACATCCCCTTCGCCGAGCTCGGCATGGAGCTCGGCGACGACGCCATCCGCGAGCAGGCCGAGAAGTTCGGCTTCGACACCGAGTTCGAGATCCCCAACGCGACTGAGCCGAGCACCTATCCGCGCGTGCTCGACGAGCCGCAGACGGCGCTCACGGCGTTCGGGCAGGGCGATGTGCGGGCGACCCCGCTGCAGATGGCGATGGTGTCGGCGGCGATCGCCAACGGCGGCATCGTGATGAACCCGAACCTCGTCGACCAGATCACGGCCCCCGACTTCACCCCGCTGCAGGAGTTCAAGAAGACCGAGTTCGGCCGCGCGATCAGCGCGGAGACGGCCCAGACGATGGTGCAGATGATGGTGAACGGCGTCCAGAACGGCGCTGCGAGTGGTGCAAGAATAGACGGCGTCAGCGTGGCCGGTAAGACGGGTACAGCAGAGAACGGCGAGAGTGACCCGTACACTCTCTGGTTCACGGGTTTTGCCCCCGCAGACGCACCCCAGTACGCGATCACCGTCCTGGTGGAAGACGGCGGGGGAATGGGTCAAGAGGGGTACGGCAATCTGATTGCCGCGCCGGTGGCGAAACAGGTACTAGAGGCGGTGCTGAACAAATGAGACCGAGCGCAGGGCTCACCTTCGGTGGGCGCTACGAACTGCAGTCGCGCATTGCGATCGGCGGTATGGGCGAGGTGTGGCAGGCGACCGATCTCGTCATCGGTCGCCAGGTCGCGCTGAAGATCCTGAAGGACGAGTACCTGGGCGACCCGGGGTTCCTCGAGCGGTTCCGCGCCGAGGCGCGCCACGCCGCCCTGGTGAACCACGAGGGCATCGCCAACGTCTTCGACTACGGCGAGGAGGACGGCAGCGCCTACCTCGTCATGGAGCTCGTGCCCGGTGAGGCCCTGTCGACCATCCTCGAGCGCGAGCACGTGCTGTCGACCGACAAGGTGCTCGACATCGTCGCGCAGACGGCCGCCGCCCTGCAGGCCGCGCACGCGGCCGGTCTCGTGCACCGCGACATCAAGCCCGGCAACCTGCTGATCACGCCCGACGGGCGCGTCAAGATCACCGACTTCGGCATCGCCCGGATCGCCGACCAGGTGCCGCTCACGGCGACCGGTCAGGTCATGGGCACGGTGCAGTACCTCTCTCCCGAGCAGGCCTCGGGCCACCCCGCCTCGCCGACGACCGACATCTACTCGCTCGGCATCGTCGCGTACGAGTGCCTCGCGGGCCGTCGCCCGTTCACGGGCGAGTCGCAGGTCGCGATCGCCATGGCGCAGATCAACGAGACGCCGCCCGAGCTGCCGGTGACGGTGTCCGAGCCGGTGCGCAACCTCGTCTACGCGTGCATCGCCAAGAACCCCGCCGATCGCCCGCAGTCGGCGGCGCACCTCGCGCGCGCGGCCACGGCGCTGCGTCGCGGCGACGTGCAGGCCGCCGCTG
>JBDIAF010000184.1:0-4398 GCA_039812245.1 Agromyces sp.
CAGCGTCCTCGAGGGCGGCGAGCCCACGGTGATCGCGAACGCCGAGGGCTTCCGCACCACCCCCTCGGTGGTGGCGTTCACCAAGGACGGAGAGGTGCTCGTCGGCGAGACCGCGAAGCGCCAGGCCGTCACCAACGTCGACCGCACCATCGCGTCGGTCAAGCGCCACATGGGCACCGACTGGAAGACGCAGGAGATCGACGGCAAGCAGTACACGCCGCAGGAGATCTCGGCGCGCATCCTGCAGAAGCTCAAGCGCGACGCCGAGCAGTACCTCGGCGACACCGTCACCGACGCGGTCATCACCGTGCCGGCGTACTTCAACGACGCCGAGCGCCAGGCCACGAAGGACGCTGGCGAGATCGCCGGCCTCAACGTGCTGCGCATCATCAACGAGCCCACCGCGGCCGCGCTCGCGTACGGCCTCGACAAGGGCAAGGAGGACGAGCTCATCCTCGTCTTCGACCTCGGCGGCGGCACCTTCGACGTGTCCCTGCTCGAGGTGGGCAAGGACGACGACTTCTCGACCATCCAGGTGCGCGCCACCGCGGGCGACAACCGCCTCGGCGGCGACGACTGGGACGAGCGCATCGTCGAGTGGCTGATCAAGCGCTTCAAGGAGTCGACCGGCGTCGACGTCTCGAACGACAAGATCGCCAAGCAGCGCCTGAAGGAGGCGGCCGAGCAGGCGAAGAAGGAGCTCTCGAGCTCCATGTCGACCAGCATCCAGCTGCCCTACCTCTCGCTCACCGAGAACGGCCCGGCGAACCTCGACGAGACGCTCACCCGCGCCCAGTTCGAGAACATGACGAGCGACCTGCTCGACCGCACCAAGAAGCCCTTCGAGGACGTCATCCGCGAGGCCGGCATCAAGGTGAGCGACATCGCGCACGTCGTGCTCGTCGGCGGCTCGACCCGCATGCCCGCGGTCAGCGAGCTCGTCAAGAAGGAGACCGGCAAGGAGCCCAACAAGGGCGTCAACCCCGATGAGGTCGTCGCCGTGGGCGCCGCCCTCCAGGCCGGCGTCCTCAAGGGCGAGCGCAAGGACGTGCTGCTCATCGACGTCACCCCCCTGAGCCTCGGCATCGAGACCAAGGGCGGCATCATGACCAAGCTCATCGAGCGCAACACGGCCATCCCGACCAAGCGCAGCGAGACCTTCACGACCGCCGACGACAACCAGCCGTCGGTCGCGATCCAGGTCTTCCAGGGCGAGCGCGAGTTCACCCGCGACAACAAGGCGCTCGGCACCTTCGAGCTCACCGGCATCGCGCCGGCGCCGCGTGGCATCCCGCAGATCGAGGTCACCTTCGACATCGACGCGAACGGCATCGTGCACGTGTCCGCGAAGGACAAGGGCACCGGCAAGGAGCAGTCGATGACGATCACCGGCGGCTCGAGCCTGCCGAAGGACGACATCGACCGCATGGTGCGCGAGGCGGAGGAGCACGCCGCCGAGGACAAGAAGCGCCGCGAGTCGGCCGAGCAGCGCAACCAGGCCGAGCAGCTCGCCTACTCGGTCGAGAAGCTCATCAAGGAGAACGACGACAAGCTCCCCGAGGACGTCAAGACCGAGGTGCAGGGCGACGTCGACGCGCTGAAGTCGGCGCTCGCGGGCGACGACGACGACGCGGTGAAGACCGCGTTCGAGAAGCTCTCGCAGTCGCAGGGCAAGCTCGGCGAGGCGATCTACGCGTCGTCGCAGGCGGATGCCTCGGCGGCCGGTGAGGACGCCACCGCGAGCGGCTCGGCGGGCGACGCCGCGTCCGACGAGGACGTGGTCGACGCCGAGGTCGTCGACGACGAGGACGAGAAGAAGTAACCATGACGGACGAGCAGAACCAGAACCCCTCGACGGGCCCAGGGGAGCCCGCCGAAGAGCCGATCATCCGCGACAAGCGGAAGATCGACCCCGAGACGGGCGCGGTTCGCGAGCCGGCAGCAGGCGAGTCGGATGCCTCGGCTTCGGCCGGGGCCCCTTCGACGGGCTCAGGGAACGCCGCCCCCGCCGAGGGAGGCGACGACCTCTTCGTGGAGGACATCCTGAACGCGGCCACGGCCGAGGCCCAGGAGCCGAGCGACGAGCACCTCGCCGACCTGAAGCGGGTCACGGCCGAATACGCCAACTACCGCAAGCGCACCGAGCAGAACCGCGAGCTCGAGCGCGAGCGCGCGGTCGGCCAGGCCGTGGCCGTGCTGCTGCCCGTGCTCGACGACCTCGACCGCGCCGAGAAGCACGGCGACCTCGAGGGCGACAGCGCGTTCGCGACCATCGCGGCCAAGCTGCGCGGCGCGACCGAGAAGCTCGGCCTCAGCCGCTTCGGCGAGGTCGGCGAGCCGTTCGACCCGCAGCTGCACGAGGCGATCTTCCAGCAGCCCTCGGCAGACGTCGAGGTCGACACCGTCGCCGACGTCGTCGAGACGGGCTACCAGCTCGGCAGCGTGCAGCTTCGACCGGCCAAGGTGGTCGTGAAGACGCCGCAGGCGTAGCCGCGAGGCATCCGACGCCGGTCGAGTCGGCCCCGTCGGTCGAGTAGGCGCGCCAGCGCCGTATCGAGACCGTGATCTCGATACGCTTCGCTACTCGATCGCCGGGCCTACTCGACCGGCGTTCCACATTCAGACAGACTCAGAGAGAGGAGGTGCCGATGGCCAGTCAGGACTGGTTCGACAAGGACTTCTACGCGGTGCTCGGCGTCTCCAAGGACGCGAGCGACGCCGAGATCAAGAAGGTCTACCGCAAGCTCGCGCGCAAGTACCACCCCGACCAGAACCCCGGCGACGCTGCCGCCGAGGCCAAGTTCAAAGAGGTCAGCGAGGCGCACTCGGTGCTCTCCGACCCCGAGCAGCGCAAGGAGTACGACGCGATCCGGGCCATGGGCTCGGGCGCGCGGTTCACGGCGCCGGGCGGCGGCGCCCAGGGCGGCTTCGACGACGTCTTCGGCGGCATGTTCGGCCAGGGCGGCGGCGGTCAGCGCTACACCTTCCAGCAGGGCGGCGCAGACTACGACGACCTGCTCGGCGGCCTGTTCGGCGGCGGTCGCTTCGGCCAGCCGAGCGGGGGCTACCGCGGCTTCGGCGGCCCCACCAAGGGGCGCGACGTCACCGCGTCGACCACGCTCGACTTCGTCACGGCGACCAAGGGCGACCAGGTCACCCTGCAGACCTCCGACGGCAAGCCGATCACCGTGCGCATCCCCGCCGGCGTCTCCGACGGGCAGAAGATCCGCCTGCGCGGCAAGGGTCACCCCTCGCCCGACGGCGGCGAGGCGGGCGACCTGATCCTCACCGTCAACGTGCGCAAGCACCCCGTGTTCGAGCGCGACGGACTGAACCTGCGGGTCACCGTGCCGGTGACGTTCGCCGAGGCCGCGCTCGGCGCGACCATCCAGGTGCCGACGCTCGGCGGCGACCCGGTGAAGCTCAAGGTCGCGCCAGGCACCCCGAGCGGCCGCGTGCTGCGGGTCAAGGGCCGCGGCGTCGAGACCAAGAAGGGCACGGGCGACCTGCTCGCCGTCGTGCAGGTCGCGGTGCCGTCGCACCTCTCGAAGGACGCGCAGGCGGCCGTCGAGGCGCTCGTCGCCGCGCTGCCCGACGAGAACCCTCGCGACGAGCTGCTCGCCAAGGCCAGGGGCTAGCCGTGGACGCCTCGAGCCCGATCTTCGTGATCTCGGTCGCGGCCGAGCTCGCGGGCATGCACCCGCAGACGCTGCGCCAGTACGACCGGCTGGGGCTCGTCTCGCCGGGCCGCACGGCCGGCAAGTCGCGCCGCTACTCCATGCACGACATCAATCGGCTGAAGGAAGTCGCGCAGCTCTCGGCCGAGGGCGTGAGCCTCGAGGGCATCCGCCGCGTGCTGGGCCTCGAGGACGAGGTGCACGCCCTGCGCACGCGTGTGCGCGAGCTCGAGTCGGCCCTCGCCGACGAGCGCCTCGCGCGCCCGGGCCGACGCGTCTTCGCGGCCGGCGCCGCCGGCGAGGTCGTCACCCTCAAGGCGGGCACGCGCGTGCGCCGCGAGAACGCCGTCGTCGTCTGGCGCCCCCTGGGCCACGACTGACCCGCGCCAGCCGCGCCGCACCCGCGCCGCGCCCGCGCCGCGCGGCACGTCGCCGAGTGTGAACGAATTGGCTCGGGGTGGCCCCGATTTCGTCATCACTCGGCGCGTTTCGTCATCACTCGGCGGGCTGGGGCGCGACGGGGCGAGGGTGCGAGGGGGCGAGGGGGCGAGGGCGCGAGGGGGCGACGGCGCGACGGAAGTCAGCGACCCCAGGCGGAGGCGGGGGCCTCGATGACGTCGTAGGGGCGCGAGCTCCAGTGCGTGCCGTAGCCGTAGTGGCTGCCCGCCCACGGCGAGGCCCAGATCGCCTGCGCCGTCGCGTCGGCCGAGTCGCCGCGTGC
>JBDIAF010000185.1:0-4369 GCA_039812245.1 Agromyces sp.
CCTGGCGCCGGTGCTGCGCGAGTGGCGCACCGGCCGGTACGCCCGCTACGGACGCGGCCCGCAGGACGTGCTCCGCGACCTCGTGCAGCCCGTCTGACGAGCTCCACGCCGGGCGACCGCGCGTCTCATCCAGCGCGGACGAGCCCGGACGGGCGCGGGCAAGCGCGGGCGACGCAGGCGATCGCCGGGTTCAGTCGCGCACGTCGCCGGCCGCCCGCCGAGCCTGCGCCAGGGCGTCGCGCCAGCTCATGTCGCGTGCGGCCTTCACCGCGCAGACGACGAGCAGCATCCATCCGCCCTCGATGAGGGCGAAGCTCTCGGCGAAGCTCGTCATGGCGATCACGACGAGCATGAGCGCCGGCCACACATACACCACGCTGCGCCGGGTCGAAGCCAGCAGCCACGCCCGGACGAGGGCGACTCCGACGAGCGCGGCGAACAGCAGCGCGCCGATGACGCCGACCTGGAAGTAGGCGTCGATGTAGGCGTTCAGGGCCGATCCGTGCGGGCGCCCCGTCGCGAGCTCGATCCAGGTGTACGGCGTCTGCGCCGGCCACGGCCCGACGAAGCCCCAGCCCTGCAGCGGGTTCTGGTTGAGGTAGCGCGAGAGCTCGCGCCACACGTCGAGGCGCACGTCGAACTCGCCCCGTGCGTCGAGGAACTCGATGATGCGGATGCGGGCGAACCACGCGACGACGATCGCGACGAGTCCGCCGGCGATGAGGGCGATCTGCCAGTTCCACCGTGTGGCGGGCTTCGCCCGGCGCAGGCCGTAGAGCGCGAGCGTGGCGAGGAGGGCGGCCCCGAGCGCGATCCACGTGGTGGGCGAGCCCGAGAGCGCCAGGCACAGCGCCGCGACGGCGATCGACCCGATCGCGCGGGCCCGCGTGACCATCTTGGTCCGCCACTCGATCACGAAGGTGAGCAGCGCGATGAGCGCGACGAAGCCCAGCATGTTGCGGGTGCCGAACAGGCCCTGGATCGGCCCCAGGTTCGCGATCCGCCCATCGATGCCGAGGAGCGCGATCGGCGTGTCGATGAGGATGCCCGAGACGACCTCGAGCGCGAGCGAGACCGCCAGCAGCAGGCGCATCACGTCGCCGAACGCCCGCACGATCTGGATCGTGTCGCGCATGAGCGCGATGTAGACGCCGAGCACGGTGAAGGCGATGAGGTAGCCGACGCCGGCGAGGCTGCGCCCGGGGGAGGCGCTCCAGAGGACCGAGGCGGCGCACCAGCCGACGAAGACCAGGATCGTGAGCGGCAGGATGCCGTACCACTCGACGGCGCGCCACCTGGCGACGAGGGAGACCGCGCACAGCGCGATCAGCGCCCCGAGCGCGGCGAGCAGGCCCGGCCAGCCCATGAGCGCCCGCACCGTGTGCGTGGAGAAGCCGAGGCCGATCGCGATCAGCGTGAGGGCCTGGGCGAAGCGGGCCGAGGCGGCGAACTCGCGCAGGGCCGCGAGTGGTCGACGCTCGTTCACCGGGCTCCCGTCGTCACGCGTCGGCACCCGGTTCGGCGAGCGGTGCTGGCGGTTGGCGCAGCGCGGGCACCGGCGGGGCCTCGGCCGGCATCGGTTCGGGCCGCCACTGACTCTGCTTGGTGGACCACGCGATCGCGACGAGCAGCGCCAGCCCGCTCTCGACGAGCAGCCGGCTCTCGGCGATGCTCTGCCCGATGAGGGCCACGAGCAGCAGCAGGGGAGCGAGGGAGGCGGCGGTGTGCCGCAGCCGGCGGCCAGAGGCATCCATCGGCGGGTCGACCGCCAGGAACCAGCTGCGCCAGAGCGCGCCGATCACGATCGAGGCGAAGGCGACGAGCCCGACGATGCCGAGCTGCATCCAGACGTCGAGCCAGGCGTCGTGCGCCTGCAGGTAGGTGACGCCCTTGCGCACCGCGAGGTCGTCGAACGGCTCGACCCACGGGTTCCAGTAGCCGACCCAGCCCCAGCCGAACCACGGCCGCTCGAGCGCGAGGCCGATCACGGAGTTCCAGATGTCGAGGCGGCCGGTCAGGTCCTCGCCCTTGCCGAAGACGCGCAGCAGCAGGTTCCAGCCCGCCGCGACGGCGGCGACGGATGCCACGGCCGCGAGCGCGGCCGTCACGTAGACGCGTCGACGCCGCTCGGGGCCGAGGCGGCGCGCCCAGACGGCGAAGAGCAGCGCGACCACGACGAGGGCGCCCGCCAGGATGACGGTCGCCGAGCGGGTGAGCGCGAGCGTGAGTGCGGCGACGACCAGCCACCCGACCCCGGGGGCGCGCCGCAGCGTGCCGGCGGCGGTCAGCGTGCCGAAGACGATCACGGCGAGCAGCGCGGCCATGGCGAGCAGGTTGCGGTTCGCCACGATGCCCTCGATCGGCCCGCCGGAGAGCAGCAGGCCGCGCGACCAGTAGAACGCCATCGGCAGCTTCTCGCCGGCGGCCTCGTAGGCGCCGACGTCGAAGTCGGGGAAGAGCGGCAGCACGGGCCCGCGGACGAAGACCGCCGCCCACAGTTCGAAGACGATCGAGAGGCCGAGCACCCACTTCAGCGCACCGCCCAGCGCCCGGGCGAAGCGCGCCCACGGCAGGCACAGTGCGAGCGCGACGCCGACGAACACCGTCACGAGGGTGATGACGACGCCGAGCGCGGATGCCCCGGGGTAGAACGACCACGCGATCGAGGCGGCTGCGACGAGCACGAACGCGAGCGTCGACTTCGGCACGCGGCGCCAGCTCCACGCCGGCCGCACGGTCACGAGCATCCAGACCGCGCCGATCACGACGAGGCCGGCGACGATGCCGAAGCCCCACCAGCCGAGGAGATTGCGCCAGAACTGCCCGGCGATCAGGGTGAACAATGCGAACGTCGCGTACGCGCCGACGAGTGCGGAGCGACGGGCCTGGGTCATGGGGTCAAGGCTAGCGCCCGGATCAGACGAACGCGGCCTCGCCGGTCACCGCGCGTCCCACGATCAGGGTGTTCATCTCGCGGGTGCCCTCGTAGGAGTAGAGCGCCTCGGCGTCGGCGAAGTAGCGGGCGACGTGGTGGTCGAGCACGATGCCGTTGCCGCCGAGCGCCTCGCGGCACCAGCCGACCGTCTCGCGCATGTGCGACGTCGCGAGCGCCTTCGCGAGGGCCGAGTGCTCGTCGCGCTGCTCGCCCGCGTCGAGCAGCTGCGAGACCCGCACGACCACGCCGAGCGAGGCCGTGATGTTGCCGAGCGCGTTCACGAGGTGCTCCTGGATGAGCTGGTGCGCCGCGATCGGCTTGCCGAACTGCTGGCGGTCCTTCGCGTAGGCGACCGCGGCCTCGTAGGCGCCGATCGCGGTGCCGACCGCGGCCCACGCCACCTCGGCGCGGGTCTGGCGCAGCACCGCGGCGGTGTCCTTGAACGAGTTCGCGTTCTGCAGGCGCAGCGACTCGGGCACCACGACGTCGGTCAGCGCGATGTCCGCGTTCTGCACCGGGCGCAGGCTGATCTTGCCCTCGATCTTCGTGGCGACGTAGCCGGGCGTCGAGGTCGGCACGATGAAGCCCTTGACCTGTCCGTCGGCCTCGTCCTTCGCCCAGACGACCGTGATGTCCGAGAAGGTGGCGTTGCCGATCCAGCGCTTGGCGCCGTTCAGCACCCAGGTGTCGCCGTCGCGGCGAGCGGTCGTGCGCAGGCCGCGCGCCGAGTCGGAGCCCGAGAGGGGCTCGGTCAGGCCGAACGCGCCGATGACCTCGCCCGAGGCGAGCTTCGGGATCCACTCCTCGCGCTGCTCCTTCGAGCCGGCGACCGCGAGCGAACCGGCGGCGAGGCCGTTCTGCACCCCGACGAAGGTGCCGACCGAGGCGTCGATGCGCGCGAGCTCGAGGGCCACGAAACCGCGGAACACCGCCGAGTTCTCGAACGGCTTCGTCTCGTCCCACGCGAACGACATCACGCCGAGCTCGGCGAGCGGCGCGATCACCTGCGTCGGGAACTCGGCCCGCTCCCAGTAGTCGCCGATCACCGGCTTCACCTCGCGCTCGCCCCATTCGCGGATCGCCATCAGCGCGTCCTTCTCGCGATCGGTGAGCAGGGACTCGGCGTAGCCGTAGAAGTCGCTCGAGAGGGGCGCGAAGGTCATGACTGCTCCAATGCGGGTCGACAGCCCTGAGCGTGGGCTCTGAGGGAACTGGATGCCTCGCAGCCTATGATCTGGCTTCGTCCGGTCGAAGCCGTTGGTAGCTTCGGTCCAATCGCCGAGAGGGAGACCGCCCGCATGTTCGTTCCAATCGACAACACGCCCCGCGACTACGCGTGGGGCGCGGACGGCGCGATCGGCGCGTTCCGCGGGCGGGCGGCGACGGGAGGCCCCGAGGCCGAGCTGTGGCTCGGCGCCCACCACGGCTCGCCGG
>JBDIAF010000186.1:0-4367 GCA_039812245.1 Agromyces sp.
GACGAAGCCGGGGTGGATGAGTCCGCCCGCCGCGTCGACGACGCGGGTGGCGGGGTCGATGAGCTCGCGCACACGGGCATCCCCGCCGACGCAGGCGAGGCGACCGCCCGCGATGGCGACCGCCGTGCTCTCGGTGCGCACGCGGCCGTCGAAGACGCGGCCGTTCACGATGACGAGGTCGGCGTCGGTCATGGTGGTCTCCACTCTCTGCGGTTCGCTGCGGTGCGCTCAGACCAGCCGGAAGACCCGGATGATCACGAAGCCCGGCTCGGCGCGGGCGTAGCCGACGAACTGCGACTCGGTCAGCCACTGCAGGTCCGGGTGTTCGGTGCGGAACTGGAACGCGGTTCGGTAGTAGAGCTCCTCCTCCGAGACGTCCTCTCCTGCCTGGATGCGCGCCCAGCTCGCCTCGTCGGTGCGCCACACGCCCCGGTTCACGACCTCGACGCCTGCGGTGCCGGAGTCGACCTCGGCCTCGATGACGTACCGCGCATCGAGCGAGACGGTGAGACCGCGGCCCGTCCACCAGTCGCCGCCGCTGTTCAGCACGACGCCGCGCAGCCGCGGCCCGTCGAAGGCGCCGCCCGAGACGCGGGCGAAGTGCAGGCCCTCGCCGGGCGTCGAGCCGCCGAGCGGCAGTTCCTCGTCGACCTGGCAGCGCAGCTCGAAGCAGTACTCGAAAGCGGGTTGCATCATTCGGGGATCATCTCATTCCGGGATCGTGGTGCTGCGCGTCACCGTCGCGAGCGACGCGGTGCGGCCGAGCCGGCGCCGCCTCGGCGTCCAGCCCTCGCGCGGGATCGAGTCGAGCAGCAGGCGGGTGTACTCCGCCCGGGGCCGGTCGAGGATCTCCGCGGCGGTGCCCCGCTCCTCGATCCGCCCCTGGCGCATGACCACGACCTGATCGCACAGTCGACGGATGACGGTGAGGTCGTGGGTGATCATGAGCAGCGCGACGCCGGTCTCGCGGCGGATGCCATCGAGCAGGGTGAGGATCTCGACCTGCGTGGTCACGTCGAGGGCCGACACCGCCTCGTCCAGCACGAGCAGGGCCGGCTCTGCGGCGAGCGCACGGGCGATCGCGACGCGCTGTCGTTGGCCTCCGGAGAGTGCGCGCGGCCGGCTTCCGAGCAGCGCCCGATCGAGCCTCACCTGGTCCATCAGCTCGACGAGCCTCGCTTCGAGCTCCGCCTGCCCGAGGTCGCCCCGGTGCACGCGCACGGCCTCGGCGAGGCACTGCCGGACGGTCTGCCGCCGGTCGAGCGACTGGTACGGATCCTGGAACACCATCTGGGCCGTCTTCGCCCGGCGGCGCCGCTCGGCGCCGCTGCGGGCCGGCACGCTCCAGTCCTCGCCGTCGACCGTGATCGTGCCGGAGTCGGCGCGTTCGAGCCCGAGCAGGATGCGGGCGGTCGTCGACTTGCCGGAGCCCGACTCCCCCACCACGCCGAGCGAGCCGCCGGGAGCGAGCTCCATCGAGACGCCGTCGACGGCGACGAGGGTCTCGCGACGACCGCGGGCCCCTCGCACCCGGTAGGACTTGCGCAGCGCGTCGATCCGGACGATCGGGCGGGTCGCCGAGGCATCCGGTTCGATCGGGGGCGCCTCGTCGAGCGCAGCCGACATGAGGGCCTTCGTGTAGTCGTCGCGGGCGTCGGCGCGCATGCTCGCGGCCGGCAGCGTCTCGACGATGCGCCCGCGCTGCATGACGTTCACCCGGTCGCAGACGGCGCCGGCGAGGGCGAGATCGTGGGTGATGAACAGCAGCGCGAGTTCGCGGTGCGTCCGGAGGTCGGCGATCACGGCCATCACCTCCTCCTGCGTGGTCACGTCGAGGGCGGTGGTGATCTCGTCGGCGAGCAGGATGTCGGGATCCATCGCGAGTGCCGCGGCGATCATCACCCGCTGCAGCAGCCCTCCCGAGAGCTCGGCGGGGTGCTGGCGCATCCGGCGGGCGGGGTCGGTGATGCCCACCTCGTCGAGCAGGTCCATCGCGCGGCGCGCCGCGTCCCCGGGCCGGGCTCCGGCGACGTGCACGAGCGCCTCGGTCATGAAGTCGCCGATCGTGCGCAGGGGGTTGAGGTGCGCGCGGGGGGTCTGGAAGACCATGCCGACGCGCCGCGCCCGCAGCGTGCGCAGCTCGCGACCGCTCATCGCCCCGAGCTCGCGCCCGTCGATCGCGATCGCGCCGCGCGTGGTGAAGCCCGCGGGCAGCAGTCCGGCGACGGCGCGCGCCGTGAGCGTCTTGCCGGAGCCCGACTCGCCGACGAGGCCGACCGCTTCGCCGCGGCCCACCGACAGCGAGCTGCCGAACACCAGCTGGCGCGAGCCGTCGGGGCCGGGGGCGAACACGTCGAGCCCGGTGATCTCGAGGACGGGGCGGCTCGTCTCCGCTCGGCTCATCGTTCCTTCTCCTCTGCCCAGACGGTGACCCGGGCGCCGATGATGCCGACGGCGAGCACGGTGACGACGACGAAGGTCGCTGGGAACACCGATTGCTCGGGAGCGCCCGCGAGGATGCCGGCCTGCCCGGACGCGATCATCGAGCCCCAGTCGGGTGCCGGCGGCTGCTGGCCGAGGCCCAGGAACGAGATCGCCGCGAGGTCGAGCATCGCGTAGCCGAAGCCGACCGCCATCTGCGCCGCAACGACCGGGATCATCGCCGGCACGAGGTGGCGGAAGCAGATCGCGAGGCTCGACACGCCCTGAACGCGGAGCGCCGCCATGTACGGCTTCGCCAGCTCGCGCGCGGCCGCGGTCTGCGAGAGCCTGGCGACGACCGGGATGTAGGCGATCGACAGCGCGACGACGGGCGCGGCGAGCCCCTTGCCGAAGATCGCCACCGCCAGCACCGCGATCACGAGGCCGGGGATCGCGAAGATCACGTCGACCAGGCGGGCGATGCCGCCGCTCAGCCAACCGCCGAACCATGCCCCCGCGAGCGCGAGCGCGAGCCCCATGGCGGTCGAGAGCAGCACGACGACGATGGGAGCGAAGACGCTGGCCGCGGCGCCGACGAGCACGCGCGAGAGGATGTCCCGGCCGACGTCGTCCGTGCCGAAGGGGTGGGCGGCGCTCGGAGCCCCGTTCACCGGGCCGACGTAGAGCTGGTCGGGATCGTAGGGGGCGAGCCACGGCCCGAACAGCGCGGCGATCAGGGCGATGCCGAGGCAGGCGAGGGCGAGCACGAGCACCCAGTCCCGTCGGGCCGCCCGGCGGGCGGCGCCGGGGACGGAGCCGCGGGCGATCTGCGCGACGCTCATGCGCGGCTCCCACCGACGACGCTCGACGGATCGATGAGGGCGCTCACGAGGTCGGCGACCGCGTTCAGCACCACGAAGATCGTCACGAGCAGCAGCGAGACGATCTGCACGACCGGCAGGTCGGCGCGCGCCGCGGCCTGCACGAGCAGCGAACCGATGCCGCCGAGGCCGAACGCGACCTCGGCGATCGCCGAGGCGGCGAACAGGCCGGCGATCGTCGTGCCCGCGATCGCGAGGATCTGCGGCGAGGCGTTGCGGAAGACGTGCACCCCGAAGATCCGCGCGCGCGGGATGCCGCGCACCCGAGCGGTGTCGACATGCTCGGAGTGGAGCTGCGCGACCAGCGAGCTGCGCGTGACCCGGCTGGTGTAGGCGGTGAACAGCACCGCCAGCGAGACTGCGGGCAGCACGAGGTGCCAGAGCCGGTCCCAGCCGGGCTCGCCCTCGCCGTACACCGGGAACCAGCCGAGCGTCTTGGCGAAGACCCAGATGAGCAGGATCGCCACGACGAAGGTCGGCAGCGCCATCCCGAGCGAGGTCGCGACCGCCACCGCCCGGTCGGTGCCTCCGCCGCGCATCGCGGCGACCACGCCCGACCCCACCCCGAACACGAGGATGAGCGCGACGGTCAGCAGCACGAGCTGCAGCGTGATGCCGAAGCGCGGGGCGACGAGCGTCATGACGTCCGTCTTGTAGACGAAGGACCGCCCGAAGTCGCCCTGCACGGCGGATGCGAGCCACTGCCAGTAGCGCGACCACACGGGGTCGTCGAGGTGGTACTCCGCCCGGATCTGCTCGATGAGCTCGGGCGTCGGCTTCGCCCCGCCGGCGAGCGCCGCGATCGGATCGCCGGTGAGCAGCACCGCCGAGTAGATCACGACGCTCGCCAGGAAGAGCGTCAGCGCCAGGCCGCCGAGTCGGCTCAGCAGCGTTCTGGTCAGGGCGTTCACGGTCGGGGTCCTCGGTTCGTTCGTCCGGTGCGTTCGGGCGGTGCGTTCGGGCGGTGCGTTCGGGCGGCGGATGCCTCGGGGGCTACTTGCCGCCGAGGTGCAGCGCCCAGGGGCTGCTGTACGCGGCGACCGAGGTGGTCACCCCGGTGAGCTC
>JBDIAF010000187.1:0-4356 GCA_039812245.1 Agromyces sp.
CCGATGGCGGCCGTCGGGACGAGCAGGGCGACCGCGGCCGGGTCGAGGCCATCGCGCAGCACGAGTACGAGCAGCAGCACGACGAGCCAGGCCGCCGTGCCCGCGGCGAGGGCCTTGCGCGCGTCGGCCCTGGCCGGCGGCGGGTCGGGCCGCCGCTCGCCTTCGCTCAGCCAGAGCCGCATCGCGTCAGCCGATCTGCCCGAGCACGTAGTCGATCGAGCCGATGAGCTTGCGCACGTCGTCGGGCTCGATGGCCGTGAAGGTGGCGATGCGCAGCTGGTTGCGGCCGAGCTTGCGGTAGGGCTCGGTGTCCACGACGCCGTTCTCGCGCAGCGCCTTCGAGATGGCCGAGGCATCGACGCGCTCGTCGAAGTCGATCGTGACGACCACCTGCGAGCGGTCGGCGGGGTCGGCGACGAAGGGCGTCGCGACGTCGGAGGCCTCGGCCCATGCGTACAGCGCCGAGGAGGACTCGCGGGTGCGGGCGTCGGCCCAGGCGAGGCCGCCGGAGGCGTTGATCCAGTCGATCTGGTTCTCCATGAGCAGCAGGGTGGCGAGCGCCGGGGTGTTCAGCGTCTGGTTCAGGCGCGAGTTGTCGACGGCGTTCTTGAGCGAGAGGAACTCGGGGATGTACCGGTCGGAGGCGGCGATCCGCTCGATGCGCTCGACGGCGGCGGGCGAGAGGAGCGCGAACCAGAGTCCGCCGTCGGCGGCGAAGTTCTTCTGCGGGGCGAAGTAGTAGACGTCGAACTCGTTCGGGTCGACCGCGGCGCCGCCGGCGGCGCTCGTCGCGTCGATCACGGTGAGCGCGCCCTCGTCGCCGGCGATGCGGCGCACGGGGGCCTGCACGCCCGTCGACGTCTCGTTCTGCGGCCAGGCGTAGACGTCCACGCCGGCGACCGCCTCGGCGCGCGCGCTCGTGCCGGGCGCCGCGGTGCGGACGTCGGGCGCCTCGAGCCAGGGCGCGGCCGCGGCCTTCGCGAACTTCGCGCCGAACTCGCCGAACGAGGCGAGCTGCGCCCGGCGCTCGATGAGCGAGACGGACGCGGAATCCCAGAACGCCGTCGAGCCGCCGTTGCCGAGCACGACCTCGTAGCCCTCGGGCAGCGAGAAGAGCTCGGCGAGCCCGCTGCGCACGCGGCCGACGAGGTCCTTCACGGGGGCCTGGCGGTGCGAGGTGCCGAGGATCGCCGGGCCGAACTCGGCGAGGTGGGCGAGCTGCTCGGGCCGCACCTTCGACGGGCCGCACCCGAATCGGCCGTCGGCGGGCAGCAGTTCAGCGGGGATCACGAGGCTGGGCATGCGCACGAGTCTATCGAGGCGCGCGAGCCCGCTAGGCTTGAAGACGGGCTGTGACGGCCTGCTGCCGCGCGCCACGGGGAGGGAGACAGCGTGACCGATCTCATCGACACGACGGAGATGTACCTCCGCACGATCCTCGACCTCGAGGAGGAGAACATCGTGCCGCTGCGCGCACGCATCTCCGAGCGGCTCGGTCACTCGGGCCCCACCGTGTCGCAGACGGTCGCCCGCATGGAGCGCGACGGGCTCGTCGTGGTGTCGGGCGACCGGCACCTCGAGCTCACGGTCGACGGCCGGGCCAAGGCCGTGCACGTCATGCGCAAGCACCGCCTCGCCGAGCGCCTGCTCTCCGACGTGATCGGCCTCGAGTGGGAGTACGTCCACGACGAGGCGTGCCGCTGGGAGCACGTCATGAGCGAGCAGGTCGAGCGGCGTCTCATCGAGCTGCTGGGCCAGCCGACCGAGTCGCCCTACGGCAACCCGATCCCCGGCCTCGAAGAGCTCGGCGTGCCCGCAGCCGCCCCGTTCATGAGCGGCGTGCGCAACCTGGTGCAGGCGCTCGGCGACGGCGAGCCCGTCGAGGGCGTCATCCGCCGGCTGGGCGAGCCCGTGCAGTTCGACCCCGAGCTGCTCAGCCAGTTCCGCCAGGCGGGCATCATGCCCGGCGCGCGGGCGCGCTTCAGCGCCAACGGCGGCTACGTGCTCGTCGAGGTCGACGGCGTCGAGGGCGGGCTCGAGATCCCCGTCGAGGTCGCCGGGCACCTCTTCATCGGCGAGTGACTCCGGCCGCCGAGGCATCCGCCTTCGCCGTGCGCGCCGCTGCGGGCCGCAGCTGAGCGGAAGCTGGGAATCGTCGGCTTTCGTGATCGGAATGTGACATTCGGGAGGCCCTCGCGTATTCTCGTTCGAGTCCGCCGGCGAGAAGCCAGTCGGCGGAACCGAGGTCGAGACGCCCCCGAAGTCCACCGCTCGACCCGGATACCCGTGAAGCGCTCCGGCGCAGCCAGGTGGAACGCCGCTCGCGGTCGTGGGCGACGGAGGTACCAGTTTTGGCTCGATCCCCCAAGCGTCGTCTTTCCGGCGGCCGCACTCGCAGAGTCGCGACGAAGGCCATCGTCCAGGCGAAGACGCAATCCGCCGGCGCGCCCGAGCGACCCGTGGCCCCCACCCGCCCAGCCGGCCGGCGGCTGCGCCGGGGCGGCATGGCGAACCTCGTCGTGATGACCCTCTCGGCCGGCATCGTCGGCACGCTCGCCATCCCGGCCTACGCCTTCGCGCCGGGCAGCGAGGACCCGCAGTTCGGCACGAGCGCCCAGGCGGCGCTCACCAAGGCCGACCCGCAGTCGGTCGACGTCGCCTCCGACGCCTCCGCCGCGCCGGTCTCGCAGGACACCCTGGCGGTGACCACCGGCGACTCCATCCGCGCCGCGGCCGAGGCCGAAGCGGCCCGTCAGGCCGCCGAGACGCAGATGGCCTCGTACGCCGCGTCGTACAGCGGCCCCTCGGTCGGCGACTTCCTCGCGAACCCGCCCTATCCGAACTTCGACCTCGCGAGCGTCTACAGCGTCGCCACGCAGTACATCGGCGTGCCCTACGTCTACGGCGGGGCCACGCCGGCCGGCTTCGACTGCTCGGGCTTCGTCATGTACGTCTACGCCCAGTTCGGCGTGAGCATGCCGCACTCGTCGGCCGGGCAGGGCGCCATGGGCACCCCGATCTCCGAGTCGGCCGCGGTGCCGGGCGACCTCGTCATCATGTCCGGCCACGACGGCTTCTACGCCGGCGGCGGGATGATCCTGCACGCCCCGTACGAGGGCGCATCCGTGCGGGTGCAGCCGATCTGGACGAGCGACTACTCGATCGTCCGCATCGGGATCTGATCGCCTCGCCGACCCTCACGACGTGAACACCGGGTGTCCACCCGGAGAAACGGCGCGCAGCTCCGGGGCTGCGCGCCGTTTCGTGTCGTACGCTTGAGGCCTGACGATCCGTATCGAACGGGGAGGCCGATGGTGATCCGCGAGCGCGTCCACTCCGGAGACGCGCGCGCCCGCCTCCACCATCAGCCGGTCCGCCAACGGCCGAGTCATCAGCCGATCGACCTGGGCGCCTGCGCGCCGAACGGGCACTGTCTCCACGACAGTGCCCGTTTCGCGTTCTCAGGGGCTTCGAGGCATCCGGATCGTCGTCTCGCATTCCGCGGCCGACAGCCAGCCGGCCCCGAACGAAAGGCGACGGTGGTCACATGAGCGGCACCCTCATCCTCAACGCGAGCTACGAGCCGCTCGCGGTCGTCTCGATGCGGCGGGCGATGCTGCTCGTGCTGAACGGCAAGGCCTCGGTCGTCGAGGCCGGGCAGGAATGGGTGCACTCGCGGACCTCGAGATACGCGGTGCCCAGCGTCGTGCTGCTGCAGCACTACGTGCGCGTGCCGATGCGACCCGTCCCGATCTCGCGGCGTGCGGTGCTGCAGCGCTACGGCTACCGCTGCGCGTACTGCCGCGGGTACGGCGACACCCTCGACCACGTCGTGCCGCGCTCGCGAGGCGGGGGCCACAGCTGGGGCAACGTGGTGGTGGCCTGTCGTCGCTGCAATCACAAGAAGGCCGACAAGCTGCTGGCCGAGATCGGCTGGCGGCTGCCGTTCGAGCTGACCGATCCCGCGCCCACGCCGCAGGCGCGCGCCGGGCTGTGGTCGGTGCGGAACCCCGAATGGGCCGCCTACCTTGGGCAGGCTGCGGCGGAGCCCGAACTGCTCGCCGGGTGAGCGAGCTCTCCGATTCGGCCGGATGCCTCGGCCGGGACGCCGGCATCGCGCCGTGACAAGGCGGAGGCGGTGCCCTATGGTGGAACGAGTGCGGCGCCCCGCCCGCGACCCCCGGAGGAACGGCACGTGAACCCTGACGAGACGCGCGAGGCAGCTCTGCGCCCGCGCGAGGGGCGGCGTGCTGCGAGGACGAGCGAGGGTGCGGCCCCGCGGGGCAGCGGCCTGCGGGCTCCGAGGCTCCGATCGAAGCCGGCCGAGTCGCCGCGTGCGGCGACCAGGCCCGCGCG
>JBDIAF010000188.1:0-4350 GCA_039812245.1 Agromyces sp.
CCTGCTGCGCGACATGGAGCACGCCGGGCTCGTCACCCGCGAGGCCTCGGCGACCGACCGTCGCCGCGTCGAGGTGCGCGCCTCGCCACGCGCCCTGGGCCTGCTCGAGCGCTTCGAGCGCGCGGGCGCGGCGATCCTCGCCGAGGTGCTCGCCGGGCTCGACGACGCCGACCGGGACGCGCTCGCCGAGGCGCTGCCCGCGCTCGAGCGCCTGCGCGACGCCGTGCAGGGCATCGCCCGCGAGAACGCCCGGGGCTGAGCGTCGCCGCTACGCTCGGCAGCATGACCGAAGCCGACGAGCTCGTCGTATCGACCACGGGCGGCCTCGTGCGCGGGCGCGCGGCCGGCGCCACTGCGGTGTGGCGCGGCATCCGCTACGCCGAGGCGCCGACCGGGCCGATGCGCTGGCGGGCACCCGTGCCGGCGCGGCCGTGGCAGGGCATCGCCGACTGCGGCGAGTTCGGCCCGGCGGCGCCGCAGCAGCAGAACCCGGCGGTTCGGCTCGGACCCGACGTCCGGCTCGACGAGGACTGCCCCTTCCTCAACGTGCAGCGCCCCGCCGGAGCGCGGGCCGGCGACGGGCTGCCCGTCATGGTGTGGATCCACGGCGGCGCCTACACCTTCGGCTCGGCGTCGCAGCCGCTGTTCGACGGGCAGGCGCTGGTGGAGGCCGGCGGCATCGTGCTGGTCACCTTGGACTACCGGCTGGGCGCGCTCGGCTTCGGGGAGTTCGGCGGCGTCGCGACGGCCGACGAGCCCGCCGACTCGAACCTCGCACTGCGCGACGTGCTGTGCGCCCTCGAATGGGTGCGGCAGAACGCCGCCGCCTTCGGCGGCGATCCCGAACGCGTCACGGTCTTCGGCGAGTCGGCCGGTGCCGGCATCGTCACGACCCTGCTCGCGACGCCCTCGGCCGAGGGGCTGTTCTCGCGCGCCATCGCGCAGAGCTCGCCGGCGAGCTCGGTGTACGAGTGCGAGCGGGCGCACGCCGTGGCGGCACGCGTGCTCGACGCGCTCGGGGTCGCGGATCTGGCCGCGGCGCGCTCGTGCCCGGTGGAGCAGGTCGTCGCCGCGACCGCGCGCGTGTACGCCGAGGTGCCGGCCGACGAGCCCGGCATCCTGCCGTTCGCACCGGTCGTCGACGGCGAGCTCGTGCCCGAGCACCCCATCGCGGTGCTGCGCGACGGCCGCGGCCTGCCCGTGCCGCTCCTGATCGGCACGAACCGCGACGAGGCGACCCTGTTCAAGTACATGAAGTCGCCGCTCATGCCGATCACCGAGCCGACGATCACGGCGATGTTCCGGGCCATGGCCGCCGAGCATCCCGCGGCCGAGCTGCCCTCGCGGGCGCAGGTGCTCGCCGCCTACGAGGGCGTGCGGCACCGCACGCTCGGGCTCGGCATCGCGCGCGACATCGGCTTCCGCATGCCGACGCTCTGGCTCGCCGAGGGCCACAGCCGGGTCGCCCCGGTGCACCTCTACCGCTTCGACTTCACCACGCCGATGCTGTCGCTGCTCGGCCTCGGCGCGACCCACGGCACCGAGCTGCCCTACCTCTGGGGCAACCTCGATGCCGGTGGCCCGAAGGATCCGACGTTCCGCCTCGGCGGCCGTCGGCGCGGCCTCGCGGTGTCGCGACGGCTGCAGCAGCGCTGGACCGCCTTCGCCCGCGGCGAGGAGCCGGCCGCCGAGGGAGCGGCCGCCTGGCCCGCGTTCGACCTCGACGGGCGGGCGACGCTCGTGATCGACCACGACGACCGCGTCGTCCCCGATCTCGACGCGGCCCTTCGGCAGGGCTGGGGCGACCGGGTGCTCGCGTTCGACTGAGCCCGGCTGCGGGGCCGCGGCCGAGGCGCCGGCGGCGACGCCGCCCGGCTGCGCTCAGCCGGGAAAGCGCCCCTTCCACGGGTCGTAGTCGGCGATGAGCGCCTCCTGCGCCGGCCGCTCGGCCTCGGGCACGTGCTGCAGGTTGACGCGCACCCGGTACCAGAGCGAGCTCGAGCCGCGCATGCCGTCGACGAGCACGTCGGCCGGGTGCAGTGCGGCGGCGGCGGCCGGATGCCTCCCGCGCCACTCGTCGAGGGCCGCGAGCGCCTCGGGCTTGGTCTCGGTGCGGGCGACCTCGACGAGCGGCATGCTCGAACGGCGGCGGCCGTCGCCGCTGCCGCCGTCGGCTCCGCCCTCACCCGAGCGCCCCGCGCCGCGCGGGGCCTTCTCGGCCGGACCGAGCGACTCGGCGAGGGCGAGCAGCCCGTCGAGCGCGCCCGCGGCGTCGTCGATGCCGCCGGCCGGGTCGCCGCGCTCGGCGAACCGGCGGAGCACCGTCGCGACCGTGAACTGCTCGGGGCGGGCGGTGCGCACCTCGCTCCAGTCGAGCGGGGTCGAGACGCGGGCGTCGGGCAGCGGGCGCACCGAGTAGGCCGAGGCGACCGTGCGGTCCTTCGCGTTCTGGTTGAAGTCGACGAACACGGTCTCGCCGCGCTCCTCCTTCCACCACCGGGCCGTCGCGAGGCCGGGAGCCCGGTTCGCCACCTCGCGGGCGAGCGCCTCGGCGGCGAGGCGCACCTCGGGGTAGGTCCAGCGGGGCTCGATCCGCACGTTCAGGTGCATGCCGCGCGAGCCCGAGGTCTTCGGCCAGGCGGTGAGTCCGTGCTCTTCGAGCACCTCGCGTGCGATGAAGGCGGCGTCGACGATCTGCGACCAGTCGACGCCGGGCATCGGGTCGAGGTCGACGCGCAGCTCGTCGGGGTGCTCGAGGTCCTCGGCGCGCACGGGGTGCGGGTTGAGGTCGAGGCAGCCGAGGTTCACCACCCAGGCGAGGCCGGCCGCATCGCGCACCACCGTCTCCTCGGCGGAGGTGCCGCGCGCGTAGTGGAACGTGGCGGTGTCGATGAATCCCGGGTGGTTCTCGGGCACCCGTTTCTGGAAGAAGGCCTCGTGGTCGATGCCCTTCACGAAGCGCTTCAGCACCATCGGCCGCCCGCCCGCTCCCCGCAGGGCGCCGTCGGCGACCGCGAGGTAGTACTCGACGAGGTCGCGCTTGGTCAGGCCCGGCGCGGGGAAGACGACCTTGTCGGGATGGCTCACGCGGATGTCGTGGCCGTCGACCTCGATCATCGCGGCGTCGTCCTTGGCGGCCATGTCACCAGACTATGGGGTTTCGAACTTCCGGTCGATGCTCCCCGCCGGGGCATCCACCTACGCTGGGAGCGGAGGAACCATGGAACTCGAGCCGATGCTGCTGAAGCTCGACCGCATCGCGGGCGGACGCGCGGCCGGCGTGAAGGTCGGCGACGAGCTCGTCGGGCACCCGCGCACTCGCCGCGCCTTCACCTGGATCACCTGGCTGCTGCTGGTGGAGGTGCTCATCGGCGGTGCCGCCTTCGTCGTCGCGATGGTGCTGCTCTTCAACGGCACCGTGCTCGCCTTCCCGGTGTGGATGCGCATCCTCGTCGTGCTGGGCATGACCGTGACGCTGTTCTACTTCGCCTGGCGCGCGCAGAAGGGCTACCGCTGGGCGTACTCGCGGCTGCGGCTCTTCAGCAAGATCTTCCCGATCGTGACCCTCGTGATGGCGGCGATCCCGGGGCTCTTCCCGTTCTGGATGGTGACCGAGCAGATCGTGTTCAGCCTCATCCTCATCGGCATCGCCGACTTCCTCGACAGCGACCACATGCGGCGCGTCTTCCGCAAGCCCGAGGACGCGGCGCCGCTCGACGCGGCGTAGGCCGCACCGAGCCCGCTCAATACCGCCGTTCGAGCAGTGTCGCGGCGTCGCGGGTGAACTCGGCGATCACCTCGGCCACGGGCCGCACGGAGCGCAGCAGGCCGACGCCCTGACCAGCATCGACCGGGACGAGCGCATGGTCGCCCGCCGCGTTGGCCGCCACGATGCGCGCCCGCAGTTCGGCGTGGGATGCCTCGTGCCGGAGCTCGTGCGCTCGCTCGCCCCACTCCTCGACGAAGGCGTTGCGGATCACCCGCTCGGGGAAGCGGTCGAGGCCGGGCAGGTCGAGCGCCGCGTCGAGCGCGGTGGTGGTGACGGTGTCGTCGCCGCCGGCCGCGAGCAGCACTTCGACGGCGCCGGGCGGGGTGAGGCTCTCGCGCGACGTGGTGAGGGCCGTGCCGATCCAGGCGCCGTCGGCGCCGGCCGCGAGCACCGCGGCGAGGCTGCGACCCGAGCCGATGCCGCCGGCGGCGAGCACGGCCGGACCTTCGCCAGGCGCGCTTCGGCGGTCCTCGAGCGCGTCGAGCACGGCATCGAGCAGGGGCAGCGTGCCGATGCGGTTATCCCCATGGCCGCCCGCCTCGGCGCCGCGGGCGACGATCACGTCGACCCCCGCGTCGGCC
>JBDIAF010000189.1:0-4326 GCA_039812245.1 Agromyces sp.
CCCATCGCGATGCCCGACACCGTGACGATGCGCGCGGGCGAGCTGGTCCGCATCCCCGTCACCGCGAACGACGTGAGCCCGAGGGCCGAGCGCCTGCTCGTGCACCCCGAGGTCACCGGTTCGGGCGCCGAGGGCGAGCTCGTGTTCGCCTCGGGCAGCGACATCCGCTACCTGGCGCCGAAGGCCCCCGGCACGTACGAGATCGGCTACGCGGTGGGCCTCGAGCAGGCGCCCGACCGCCTCGACCACTCGACCGTCACCGTCACCGTGCTGCCCGACGGGGCCAACCGCGCCCCGCAGCCGAAGGCGCTCGTCGCCCGGGTGCTGAGCGGCCAGAGCGTCCGCATCCCCGTGCCGGCCGCCGGCATGGACCCCGACGGCGACCGCACCGTGCTCGCCTCGGTCACCCAGCCGGGCACGGGCGAGGGCGTCGCGACCATCTCGGCCGAGGGCGACGCGATCGTCTACACCGCGCCCGCCGACGGCACCGGCCAGGCCCAGCCCGCCTTCGACTACACGGTGCGGGATGCCTCGGGCGCGACCGGCACCGCCCGGGTGCGCGTCGGCGTGCTGACCGCCGCGGTGAGCGACGCGGCGCCCGTGACCTTCAGCGACTACGTGCGGGTGCAGCAGGGCTCGCCGTCCCCCGTCAGCGTGGACCCGACCGGCAACGACGTCGACCCGGCGCAGGGTGCGCTGAAGCTCGTGAAGCTCGTGCCCAACGCGCCCGAGGGCACCCCCGAGTACGAGCGGCTCGCCGCCCTCGTCGACGACGCCACCTCGCTCGACGAGCACCGCGTCGTGCTGCGCGCGGGCGATGTGGTCGGCACCAACTCGTACCGGTACACCGTCGCCTCCGAGCGCACCTCGAGCACGGCCGAGGGGCTGATCGTCGTGAACGTGACCGAGGCCTCCTCGCCCGACGCCCCGATCGTGACCGACACCGTCGTCACGGCGCGCTCGCGCGCCGAGCTCGGCGAACGCGGCATCGACGTCGTCGCCGGTCACGTCGTCTGGGCCTCGGGCGACGTCGGCACCCTGAAGCTCGAGCTCTGGGGCTCGGCCTCGGCGGCCGCCGGCTACTCGGCGGACGGTCACCGCATCCGCGGCCCGCTGCCCGAGGGCGGCGCGCTCGTGCCGTTCCGCCTGAGCGGCGAGAACGCGGGCGGCGGCGAGGTCGAGGCGTTCGGCTTCCTCGTGGTGCCCGCGGCGGACGACCTGCGCGTGCAGCTGCGCGCTGACGTCGAGCCGATCGAGGTCAAGGAGGAGACGAGCGAGACCTTCGACGTCATGAAGCTGCTCGACCTGCCCCAGGGCGACGACGTGCAGCTCGCCTCCGACGGCGGCTATCCCGTGCAGCGCGAGGCGGCGAGCTGCAAGCCGGCGGGCGGCAAGTCGGCCGAGTACGCCGCCGGCGCCGGAGCCCCGTGGTCGGACGTCTGCCTCATCGGCGTCCGCCTCGCCGGCCAGGGCGCGTGGTCGCAGGTCGCCGTGCCGATCGCGATCGTGCCGAAGGACCCGCAGGCCATCCTCTCGGCCGTCTCGCGCACCGTGGCCCCGGCGGCGAGCGAGACCGTCAAGCTCTACGACGAGATGACGACCTGGGAGGGCGGGCGCGAGGGCGACCGCGGCAAGCTCGACTACTCCATCTCCTACCAGGGCACAGCCTTCACGGTCACCCAGCAGGGCGGCACGGTCACGGCCGAGGCCAGGGCGGATGCCAGGCCGGGAACCCGCGAGACGGTGACCGTGTCGGTGAGCGCCTTCGGCGGCCTCACCTCGGCGATCACCCTCGTCGTCGGCCAGGCTCCGGCCGACGCCCCCAGGGGCGCGGTGTTCTCGCAGCAGTGCTCGGTGAACCAGGGCAGCTCGTGCTCGATCACCGTCGTCGGCGTCGCCGGCGAGTACGACCCGTTCGCCGGCAAGACCGGTTCGGGCCTCAAGCTGCAGTCGATCGGCGCCGGAGCGACGTCGTGCCAGGTCGCCGCGATCGGCATGCAGGGCGACACGGCGATCTCGGTCACGTGGCCGAGCGGGCAGAACGCCTACGGCGGCGAGTGCGTCGTGCCGTTCACGGTCACGGACGCACAGGGGCGCGCCGGCGACGGCCGGCTCACCGTCGACCTGCTCGGCCTGCCGCAGGCGCCCGCCTCGATCTCGACCGCCGACTACACCGCGAACTCGGTGACGCTCGAGGTCTCGCTCGGCGAGGCGCTGCGCGCGCACCCGTCGGTGACGGGCATCGAGATCCTCGAGGGCGGCGCGTCGGTCGGAGCCTCCTGCGGGGCGGGAGCACCCGGCGTGTGGCGCTGCACGGTGTCGGGCCTCGTCCCCGGCCAGCGGCACGACTACGCGGCTCGAGCGGTCAACAGCGTCGGAACCTCTGCGCCCACCAGCACGGTGACGACCTGGGCGTACGAGGCCCCGAGCGTCGACGGCGTGGTCGCGACGCCGGTGTATCGCGCCGGTACCACCTCGCAGTCCACGGGCGTCGTCGAGCTCAGGATCACCGCCGACGCCGATGCCAAGGGTTTCCGCGTGCAGGAGACCGGTCAGGTGATCGACCGCCAGGGGCAGCAGACCACCGTCGAGCTCGGCCTCGCCCCGGGGCCGCAGATGATCACGCTCGTGCCGTTCAGCGTCTACGAGCCGCCGACCGGTCGCGGCGGCAACGAGGGCGGATCGGTGGCGACGCCGGTGACCGTGGCCGGTGCCCCGTACTTCGACCCGAACGCGATCTCAGGCACCCCGCTCACGAACTCCTCGATCCGGATCGAGGGCGTCGGACTGCAGACGAACCAGAGCTCCAAGCCGAGCGAGATGGTCTACTTCGCGTGGCGCGATGGCGGCGAGCCCGAGTGCTGGGCCGAAGGAAGTGGGGCGCTCGGCTACAACTCGAAGTTGGCCGTCGTGTCGACGAGCCCCGACATCGGCGGCCTCAGCGAGCGCAAGCGCTACCTGATCAAGGCCTGCGGTTCGAACGGCTTCGGCGTGGTGGCGTCCGGCGTGAACGAGGTCCGGGTGTACACCTCGGTCGACGCGCCCACCGGCTCGGCCAGCTACACGGTCGCGACGAACTTCGCGGGCGGCGGCCAGGACTACAGCTACGACCTCACCGCGACCCCGTCGCTGACCGCGCTCGAGGACTTCCACGTCGAGTACTCCTCTGAGAGCTCCGGCTGGACGAGCGACTTCTCGGCGGTCGTGAACGAGTCCTCGCTGCCCGGGCAGGTGTATGCGCGGCAGTGTCACGACACGTGGGGCGAGTGGTACTGCTCGAGCCAGATCTCGGTGACGGCGACCACGGTGCCCGCACCGGCCTCGGTCTCCTTCAGCGACCAGTGCATCGCCCGCGACGTCACGGCGGCCAGCGTCATCCCGTCGGACGTGCACGCGCAGATCTCCTCGGCGGCGTCCGGCTCGGCGGTGGTGCGCAACTTCGCCGTCGACCAGGCCGACCCGAACAAGGTCACCTTCGAGCTCGCCTTCACGAGCCCATTCCAGGCTCTCCAGGCGATTCCACGCACCGGCACGCTGTGCCCGCCCGGCAACGGCGGCGGCGGTGGCGGCGGCGAACCGCCGCCTCCGGCGCCGTGATGCCGAGGCATCCGATCGCTGCGCCGACCCCACCACTGACTTCGCCCTACCGAACCCCTTCCGAGAGGAACACCCGATGACCATCGCCCCTGAGCAGGCCGCCTGGTTCCACGAGACGTTCGGGCTCATCGCCGACAACATCGAGCAGGCCGTGCTCGGCAAGCGCCACGTGATCGAGCTCGTGCTGGCCACCGCGGTGTCGGGCGGCCACGTGCTGCTCGAGGACGCGCCGGGCACCGGCAAGACCGCGCTCGCGCGCGCGATCGCGCAGACGATCCACGGCACGAGCTCGCGCATCCAGTTCACGCCCGACCTGCTGCCCGGCGACGTCACGGGCATCACCGTCTTCGACCAGAAGAAGGGCGAGTTCGAGTTCCACGCGGGTCCCGTGTTCGCGAACATCGTGCTCGCCGACGAGATCAACCGCGCGAGCCCGAAGACCCAGTCGGCGCTGCTCGAGGTGATGGAGGAGGGACAGGTCACGGTCGACGGCGTCAGCCGCCAGGTCGGCAACCCGTTCCTCGTGCTCGCCACCCAGAACCCGATCGAGCAGGGCGGCACCTACCGGCTGCCCGAGGCCCAGCTCGACCGCTTCGCGATCAAGACCTCGATCGGCTACCCCGACGAGGCGGCGACGATGCGCATCCTGCAGGGCGTGGGCACGCCCAAGCACGAGCTCGAGGCCATCGTCGGCACCGACACCATCGTCGCCATGACGGAGCTCAGCCG
>JBDIAF010000190.1:0-4270 GCA_039812245.1 Agromyces sp.
CGAGCACCTGCTCGGGCTCGGCCACCGGCGCATCGCGCACGTCGCGGGCCTCGGCGCCGCGGCCTCCCCGCTCACCGTGCCCGGGCTGCGGCGCCACGGCTTCCTCGACGCCATGTCGGCCGCCGGCCTCACCGCCGGCGGCCGGGCCGAGATCGTCGAGTGCGAGATGACGATGCCCGGCGGCTACGAGGCGACCCTGCAGCTGCTCGGCCACCCGGGCCGCCGCCCGACCGCGCTGTTCGCCGCCTCCGACGAGGTCGCCTTCGGCGCGATGCGCGCGGCCGAGCGCCTGGGCCTCGAGCTGCCCGGCGAGCTCTCGGTCATCGGGGTCGACGGGCACGCGCACGCCGAGCTGTTCGGCCTGACGACCGTCGAGCAGATGCCGGCGACACAGGGACGCACGGCCGTCGAGGTCGCCCTGCGCCTGCTCGGCGAGCCCGCCGCCCGCGCATCCGACGCCCCGCCCCTCGTCGACCCGCTGCCCGACTCGGGGGCTCCCCTGCCGACGCGCCTCGTGGTCCGGTCGAGCACGACGGCGCGCCAGCGCTGACGAGCGGCGCGGCGGCGCGGCAGTTTGCAGGATGAGGGCGTCGATCCCCCGATATCCGGGGCATCGACGCCCTCATCCTGCAAACTCCGCGGGCGCTACGCCGCGTCGCCCACCGAGATCGCCTCGGCCTCCACCTCGGCCGGCTCGGCCTCGACGCGATCGACCCGGCGCAGCGCCCGGTGCCCCAGCACGACGATCGCGAAGGCCACGCCGACCGAGATCGCTGCCGCGTAGTACGGGGCGTCGGGCGAGACGAGGTGGGCGATCTCGGCCGCGGCGGGCGGCGCCACAGCGCCCCCGAGGAAGCGGACGGCCGAGTACGCGCTCGAGGCGACCGAGCGCTGCAGGTCGGTGGCCTCCATCACGCACTCGGTGAGCACCGTGTTGAGCACTCCGAGTACGAGCCCGCCGACGACGATGCAGGCCACGAGCGCCGCCTGGTTCTCGATGACGAGGCCCGCCGCGACGAGGTCGAGCGAGAGCAGCGGCAGCGCGATCCAGAGCACGCGCGTGCGGGGCATCCTCGCCGTCAGCAGCGGCGCGACGAACACCGAGGTGACGGCGAGCGCGATTCCCCAGCCGAAGAAGGTGAAGCCGAGGCCGAGCGCGTCGAAGCCGAGCGGGAACGGCGAGTACGCCAGCAGCACGAAGAAGCCGATGTTGTAGAAGAGCGCGGCGGCGGCGAGCACGGCGAGCGCGGGCGTGCCGAGGGCCCGGATCGGCGCCGAGAGCTTCGTGGGCTGCGGGCGCGCGGAGGCATCCGCCCCGCTCTGGTCGTCGCGCAGGAAGGCGACGATGGCGATGAAGCCGATCGCCATGAGCACGGCGGTGCCGAAGAAGGGGCCGCGCCAGCTGACGTGTCCGAGCAGCCCGCCGAGCAGCGGGCCGATGGCGATGCCGAGGCCGAGCGCAGCCTCGTAGAGGATGATCGCCGAGCCGGTGCCGCCAGAGGCGGCGCCGACGATCGTGGCGAGCGCGGTCGAGATGAACAGCGCGTTGCCGAGCCCCCAGCCGGCGCGGAAGCCGATGACCGACTCGACGTTCTGCGAGAGGCCGGCCGCGGCCGCGAACACCACGATGAGCGCGAGCCCGATGAGCAGCGTCTTCTTCGCGCCGATTCGGCTCGACAGCCAGCTCGTGACGAGCATGGCGAGGCCCGTGATGAGCAGGTAGCTCGTGAAGAGCATCTCGGTCTCGGTCGGCGTCGCCTGCAGGCTCTCGGCGATGGCCGGCAGGATCGGGTCGACGAGGCCGATGCCCATGAAGGCGATGACGCAGGCGAACGCGACGGCCCAGACGGCCTTGGGCTGCTTCAGGATCGATGCGGATGTCTCGTGCGAGCCGTGGCTCATTCGTGGTCTCCTTGCTGTGCGCGGGGCGCACGGTGGTGCGGGATCGTCTCGTCGGCGCGCGCGAGCCGCTCGCGCAGCACCGCGACGGTGCGGGCGAGGCCGGCGAGGTCGGCGGGCTCGAGGTCTTCGAAGGCGGGGGCGAGCACCGAGACGAGCTCGGTGCGCCACGCGTCGAGCGCGGCGAGGCCCGCGGGGTCGGCGGCGACGAGCATGGCGCGGCCGTCGCCCGGGTCGGCGGTGCGGCCGACCCAGCCGCGCTCCTCGAGCGCGTTGACGAGCTTGGTCATGGTGGGCTGGCTCACCCGGCTGATGCGGGCGAGCTCGCCGAGGCGCATGGGCCCGAGGTCGCGCAGCACGCCGAGGGTGCGCCAGACGGCCGGCGACTCCTCGCTGCCGGTGGCGCTCGCGGCGACGCGCACGAGTCGGCTGTTCACCGACACGAGGTCGCCGATGAGAGCGGGCAGCTCGATGGATTCGGTCACCGCCCCATTATACATAGCTGAGCTATATATATAGAGGGCTCAGACCAGCTGCAGCCCCTCGGCCACGACGCGCCCGTCGTGGATGATCGTGCGATCCGCCCCGCGGTCCATGACCGCACTCGTCGGGGTCTCGCCGTCGACGAGCACCAGGTCGGCCCGGTCGCCGACCGCGAGGCCGGGCCGGTCGGCGACGCCCGCGAGGTGCGGCACCTCGTGCCGCATGATCGAGGCGCCGCCCATGGTGGCGACCGCGAGGCAGTGCTCGATGTGCTCGTCGCGGCGGAAGCCGTTCGTGAAGGCCAGCTGCCAGGTGCGGTCGAGCAGGTCGCAGTTGCCGTACGGGCTCCAGTAGTCGCGCTGACCGTCCTCGCCGAGCCCGACGCGGACGCCCGCCTCGGCGAGCGCGACGAGCGACAGCTGGTTCGGCGCGGGCGGCGCGACCGTGGCCATCGCGATGTCGAGCTCGGCGAACGCGTCGATCAGCCGGCGGCTCACGGCCTCGGACACGGCGCCGAGCTCGTAGGCGTGCGACAGCGTCACCCTGCCCTGCATGCCGAGCGCGCAACCGCCGCCCCCCGAAAAGGTATACCAAAATGCGAACGCGCTCCCCCTCGGGCCGCAGACCTGCCACGGCGCCGAGGGGTGAGAATGGTGTGGGCGTGTTCCGGCGCCACACGAAGGAGGGGCGCGCGTGAGCACCAGCTATCTCGAACAGCCGCTGCTGACCTCGCCCGGCCAGCCGCTGCGGGTCGCGGTGTACGCCCGCATCGCCCACGGCATCCGCACCGGCGTGTTCCCGCTCGGCGCCGCACTGCCCCGCGAGACCGAGCTCGGCGTCGCGCTCGGCGTGAGCCGCACGGTCGTGCGCGAGGCGCTCATGCTGCTCGAGGAGGACGGCCTCATCAGCACGCGCCGCGGCGTCGGGCGCTTCGTCGCCGACTCGGTGCCGCACGCGGGGCTCGAGGAGTTCCGCCCGCTCGACCTCGTGCTCGCCGAGCCCGGCGCCTCGGTCTCGTTCGAGCACGTCGAGCTGTCGCGCCAGTCGGCGACCGACTTCACGGCGACCCACCTGGGCGTCGCCGACGGCACGCCGTTCTGGTTCCGCGAGTCGATCGCCCGCCGCGACGGCGACCCCGTCGCGGTCGTGCAGGAGTACCTGCCCGCCGAGGACGATCGCACGGGCTACGCGCGCGCGGTGGCCGCCGCGCTCGTCGACGTCGAAACGGCCGACTCGACCGTGCTCATGCGCATGATCGACCGCTCGGCGGTCGTGCTGACGGCGGGCGTCTGCCGATTCGGCGTGAGCGTCGCGGGCGCCGTGCGCTCGAAGCAGCTGCGGCTCAAGCCGTCCGACCCGGTGATGCTGCTGACCCAGACCGCCGAGATCGACGGCCGGCCCGCCTACCTCGCGAAGGTGGCGGTCATCGGCGCCGTCGGCCATCTCTCGGTGCGTCAGTCGACCGCCGGCTGAGCCGCGCTCGAAGGCGCCGGCGACGCGGATGCCGCGGCCGCCGCCGTCGCGAGCTCGCGACGCCGCCCCTCGTCGAGGAAGGCGGCCGCGAGGCTCGTCCGGTCGAGCTCGGCGAGCCCGGCCGCGTCCCAGCCGAGCTGCTCGACGAGCACCCGGCGCTCGGCCGCGAGGTCGCTGCCCGTCTGCACCGGATTGTCGTCGCCGAGCACCACGCGGACCCCCGCCGCCCTGAGCTGCGGCGCAGGGTGCTCGCGGATCCGGGCGATCGCGCCGGTGAACCAGTTGGAGGTCGGGCACACCTCGACGACCACGCCCCGTTCGGCCGCCCGGGCCAGCTCGACGGGGTCGTCGACGAGGTGGGCGCCGTGCCCGATGCGGCTCGCGCCGAGCAGCTCGACCGCCTCGCGCACCGCGG
>JBDIAF010000191.1:0-4261 GCA_039812245.1 Agromyces sp.
TACCCGTTCACGACCCTGCACCCGAACCTCGGCGTCGTGCAGGCCGGCGAGCATCGCTTCACCGTGGCCGACGTGCCGGGCCTCATCGAGGGCGCGAGCGAGGGCAAGGGCCTCGGCCTCGAGTTCCTGCGCCACGTCGAACGCTGCTCCGCGCTGCTGCACGTCCTCGACTGCGCCACGCTCGAGCCCGGCCGCGACCCGATCAGCGACCTCGACGTGATCCTCGCCGAGCTCGCCGCCTACCCGGTGCCCGAGGGGCAGGTGCCGCTGCTCGAGCGCCCGCAGCTCGTCGCGCTCAACAAGATCGACGTCCCCGAGGCGCGTGAGCTGGCCGACTTCGTCAAGCCCGAGCTCGAGGCGCGCGGCTACCGCGTGTTCGAGATCTCGACGGTCAGCCACGAGGGGCTGCGCCCCCTCGGCTTCGCCCTCGGGGCGATCGTCGACGAGGCGCGCCGCCTCGCTGCCGAGGCCCCCGCGCCCGAGCGCATCGTGATGCGGCCGAAGGCCGTCGACGCGCGCGAGTTCGTCGTGCGGGCCGAGGGCGGCAGCTACGGCACGCTGTACCGCGTGCTCGGCGCCAAGCCCGAGCGCTGGGTCGCCCAGACCGACTTCACGAACGACGAGGCCGTGGGCTACCTGGCCGACCGGCTCGCCCGGATCGGCATCGAGGACGAGCTCGTGCGCGCAGGCGCCACGGCCGGCTCGACGGTCATCATCGGGCCGGGCGCCGGCGTCGTGTTCGACTGGGAGCCGACGCTCACCTCGACCGCCGAGCTGATCACCTCCCCGCGCGGCACCGACGCCCGCTTCGACGACAACCGACGGGCGACGCGCGCCGAGCGCAAGAGCGAGTACCACGAGCGGATGGACGCCAAGGCAGAGGCCCGCGCCGAGCTCGAGCGCGAGCGCGAGGCGGGCATCTGGGGCGACGAGGACGAGGAATGACCCCGCTGCGCCGCGAGGAGGTGCCCGAAGCCACCCGCATCGTGGTCAAGGTCGGCTCCTCGTCGATCAGCGGCGAGAACGCCGGCCAGATCGGCCCGCTCGTCGACGCCCTCGCCGCCGCGCACGCCCGCGGGGCCGAGGTCGTGCTCGTCTCGTCGGGCGCGATCGCCACGGGCATGCCGTACCTCTCGCTCGACAGTCGCCCCGACGACCTCGCGACCCAGCAGGCGGCGGCCTCGGTCGGGCAGAACGTGCTGATCTACCGGTACCAGGACTCGCTGCGCCGCTACGGCATCGTGGCCGGCCAGGTGCTGCTGACCGCGGGCGACCTCGAGAACGCGACGCACCGCTCGAACGCCCAGCGCGCGATGGAGCGCCTGCTGGGCCTGCGCATCCTGCCCATCGTCAACGAGAACGACACCGTCGCGACGCACGAGATCCGCTTCGGCGACAACGACCGGCTCGCAGCGCTCGTCGCGCAGCTCGTCGGCGCCGAGCTGCTGGTGCTCCTGTCCGACGTGGACGCGCTCTACACGAAGCCGCCGCACCTGCCCGGCGCCGAGCGGATCGCCCACGTGCCCTTCGGCGACGAGCTGGCCGGGGTCGAGATCGGCAGCGCCGGTCGCGCCGGCGTCGGCACCGGGGGAGCCGAGACGAAGGTCTCCGCCGCGCGCATCGCCGCCGAGTCCGGCACCTCGGTGCTCATCACGGCGACGCCGCTCGTGGAGCAGGCGCTCGCCGGCGCCGACATCGGCACCTGGTTCGCACCCGCGGTCGGGCGTCACGTCGACGACCCGTCGTCGCTGCGGTAGCGCCGCACCGTCCGCAGCGTCGCCCGGCCCCCGTGCGCCTGGCACGATCGTCACACGGGCGCCGGGGCATCCGCGCTGGCCTAGGCTGGCAGCATGCCTGACGACGCCCTCGATCTCACCGTGCTCGACGCGCGCCTCGCCGCCGCCAAGGCGGCGTCCCGGGCGCTCGGGCGCGCAACGACCGCCCAGAAGGACCGGGCGCTGGCCGAGGTCTCGCGTCTGCTGCGTGAACGCAGCCCCCAGATCGTGGCGGCGAACGCGCGCGACCTCGCGACCGGGCGCGAGCAGGGCCTCTCGACCGGCCTGCTCGACCGCCTCACCCTCGACGATCGTCGCATCGGTGCGATCGCCGACGCGGTGCTCGAGGTGATCGGCCTCGACGACCCCGTCGGTGAGAGCGTGAGCGGGCGCTCGCTGCCGAACGGCGTGCGCATCGACCAGGTGCGCGTGCCGCTGGGCGTGGTCGGCGCCATCTACGAGGCGCGGCCGAACGTCACGGTCGACATCGCCGTGCTCGCCCTGAAGAGCGGCAACGCGGTGGTGCTGCGCGGCGGCAGCGCGGCGGAGCAGAGCAACGCCGTGCTCGTCCAGCTGCTGCGCGACGCCCTCGACGCGAGCGGCCTGCCCGGCGAGGCCGTGCAGACCGTCGACGACTTCGGGCGCGCGGGCGCACGCCACCTGATGCAGGCGCGCGACTACGTGGACGTGCTGATCCCGCGGGGGAGCGCCGGGCTCATCAAGGCCGTCGTCGACGAGGCCAAGGTGCCCGTCATCGAGACGGGCGCGGGCGTCGTGCACATGTTCCTCGACGAGAGCGCCCGTGAGGACTGGGCCGTCGAGCTCGTGCACAACGCCAAGGTGCAGCGTCCCAGCGTCTGCAACGCGCTCGAGACCCTGCTCGTGCACCGCGCCGCCGCCGAACGCCTGCTTCCGCCCGTGCTCGATCGGCTCGAGGCCGCCGGCGTCACGGTGCACGGCGACGAGACCGTGCGGGCGCTCCGGCCCGAGGTCGTCGCCGTGACCGACGAGGACTGGGCGACCGAGCACATGAGCCTCGACCTCTCCGTCGGCGTGGTCGACTCGATCGACGAGGCGCTCGAGCACATCCGCCGCTACTCGACGCGGCACACCGAGTCGATCGTGACGAACGACCTGGCCAACGCCGAGCGCTTCCTCGACGAGGTCGATGCCGCCGCGGTGATGGTCAACGCCTCCACCAGGTTCACGGACGGCGCCGAGTTCGGCTTCGGCGCCGAGGTCGGGATCTCGACGCAGAAGCTGCACGCCCGCGGCCCGATGGGCCTGCCGCAGCTGACGAGCACGAAGTGGATCGTGCGCGGGGCCGGGCACGTGCGCGCCTGACCGGCGCACGCCGCGCGCACTCGATAGACTGTCTGCAGCGTCCCGTGCGATGTGCTCGGGCAACGAAAGGATTCGCCGAATGAGCCTGATGGCCGCCGCCGCTGTTTTCACCGAGACGGTGCACGCTCGCGAGCTCCCCGTGGACCCCTTCGTCTACGGGCTCGTCGCGCTCATCGTCTTCTTCGCGCTCGGCATCGTCACCTACTCGTACCGCGACGTGGCCAACCGCCACCGCGCCAAGGCCGAGGCCTACGCCAAGCGCCACGGGGGCGAGCACGGCGGTCACTGAGGGGTCCCGCGATGAGCGGTGATCGCCGCCCCAGAGTGGGGGTCATGGGCGGCACGTTCGATCCGATCCATCACGGGCACCTCGTCGCCGCCAGCGAGGTCGCGCAGTCCTTCGGACTCGACGAGGTCGTCTTCGTGCCGACCGGCCAGCCGACGTACAAGTCGGTGGTGACCCCGGCCGAGCACCGGTACCTCATGACGGTGATCGCGACCGCCTCGAATCCGCGGTTCACCGTGAGCCGGGTCGACCTCGACCGCGGCAAGCCCACCTTCACGATCGACACCCTGCGAGACGTCCGCCGCGAGCGCCCCGATGCCGACCTGTTCTTCATCACCGGGGCCGATGCGATCGCGCAGATCCTCTCCTGGAAGGACGTCGCCGAGCTCTGGGAGCTGGCGCACTTCGTGGCTGTGAGTCGCCCGGGACACGTGCTCTCCATTACCGGGCTCCCCGAGCAGGACGTAAGCTTGTTGGAGGTTCCGGCGCTCGCGATCTCATCGACCGACTGCCGCGACCGAGTGAGCCGGGGATTCCCGGTCTGGTATCTGGTGCCCGACGGAGTCGTGCAGTACATCTCCAAGCACCACCTGTATCGGAGTGTCGAATGACGTCGCAAGAACCGCCGCTGACGCGGCGCGAAGCTCGCGAGCGCGAGCGCCTGCGTGAGGCGCAGGCCGCTTCGTCGACCCCTGAGACGACGACGGATGCCTCCGCGGCCACGAGCGCGTCGCGCGCGCCATCGCCCGCCGCGCCCTCCTCGGCTCCTGCCGCGAGCGCGTTCGCTCCGCCCGCCGCCACCCCGCCCGCCTCAGCACCGGTCGCTCCGCAGCCGGTGCCGGCGGGCGCACAGCCG
>JBDIAF010000192.1:0-4257 GCA_039812245.1 Agromyces sp.
TCGGGCTGGGGTGGGGCATGCTGCCGGGGTTCCAGAGCGATGCCGAGCTCGCCGCCGGCACGCTCGTGCCGCTCGGCGGCCCGCCGATCGACGTGCCGCTGCACTGGCAGCAGTGGAACCTCCGCTCGTCACTGCTCGACACGATCGCCGACGCGGTCGTCGCCGAGGCACGGCGCGCCTTCGCGTAGCGGGCGGCCGCATCGACCCGCCGCTGCGCCACTTCGCCGTCCTCCGCGCCACCCGAACTGGCGCAGAAGCCCACGAAGTGGCGCAGCGGCGCGGCGAGCTCAGCCGCAGAAGCGCGGCGAGCTCAGCCGAAGAGGCGCTGCAGGCGCTGCACGCCCTCGAGCAGCGGCTCGTCGCCGAGCGCGTAGCTGAAGCGCAGGAAGCCCGAGGGTCCGAACGCCTCGCCGGGCACGGCGGCGACCTCGGCCTGCTCGAGGATCAGGTCGGCGAGCTCGAGCGACGTCGTCGGCGTGACGCCGCCCCACTCGCGACCGAGGAGGCCGGTGACGTCGGGGTAGACGTAGAACGCGCCCTCGGGCACCGGCACCCGCATGCCCTCGATCTTCGAGAGCTCGGAGACGATGAGCCGACGGCGGCGGTCGAACGCCCGGCGCATCTCCTCCACCGGCTCCTGCGGGCCGGTGAGGGCGGCGATCGCGGCGCGCTGCGAGATGTTCGACACGTTCGAGGTGAGGTGCGACTGCAGGTTCGCCGCGCCCTTCATGACATCGGCGGGCCCGACCATCCAGCCCAGACGCCAGCCGGTCATCGCGTACGTCTTCGCGACGCCGTTCACGAGGATCGTCTGGTTCGCGAGAGCGGGCACGGCCTCGACGATCGAGACGGCGCGCGGGGCGGGGCTGCCGACCTCGCTCTCGAGCGAGCCGTACGTGAGGTTCTGGTAGATCTCGTCGGCGATGACCCAGATGCCGTGCTCGAGCGCCCACTCGCCGATCGCCTTCACCTGCTCGGGCGCGTACACGGCGCCCGTCGGGTTCGACGGCGAGACGAACAGCAGCACCTTGGTGCGCTCGGTGCGGGCGGCCTCGAGCTGCTCGACCGTGACGAGGTAGCCCTGCTCGCTGCCCGCGAAGACGTCGACCTGGCGGCCGCCGGCGAGCTTGATCGCCTCGGGGTAGGTCGTCCAGTAGGGGGTCGGCACGAGCACCTCGTCGCCCTCGTCGAGCAGCACCTGGAATGCCTGGTAGACGGCCTGCTTGCCGCCGTTGGTCACGATCACCTGCGACGCGGATGCCTCGAGCCCCGAATCGCGCAGGGTCTTCGCCGCGATGGCCTCGCGCAGCTCGGGCAGGCCGGCGGCGGGCGTGTAGCGGTAGTTCTTGGGGTCGTGCGTGGCCGCGAGGGCGGCCTCGACGATGTGCTCGGGCGTCGCGAAGTCGGGCTCGCCCGCGGCGTAGGAGATGACCGGCCGCCCCTCGGCCTGGAGGGCCTTCGCCTTCGCGTCGACCTTCAGGGTCGCGGACTCGGCGATGGCGGCGATGCGGGCGGACAGGCGCGGCTTCTCGGTCACACGGCGAGTCTACCGAGCGGCGGCGCCCTGAGTATGTCGAAGGGGCCTCGCCGTGAGCGTCGATCCGACCGGCATCGGTGGCCCCGCCGGACCGCTCGTCCGTCGTGTCGCGTACCGATCGAAAACGGGGTGGAGCCCCCGGAAGGGGGGTGGGAAAGGGAGGCTTCATTCGATTTCATGGAGAGGCGCGCGTGGATCCCTACACGCGCGTCCGTACGGCCCGCAGGGGTGGGCCGCGAAGCCCCCAGGAGATTCTGCATGTCCCTTTCCCGCACCTTCCGCCGCGCGGTGGCCGTTCCGGCCGCGCTTGCGCTCGGCGGCGGCCTCGCCCTCGTGGCGGCCGCCCCCGCGAATGCGTACCTCGAACCGACCACGCTCGAATACGTCGGCGCGGCCGACATCCGCCCCGACGAGTCCAGCTACATCGGCTGGCACAACGGTACGGGCACGGGTACGTACGTCGACGGCGAGTACGGCGGCCTCGAACTGACCGGCAAGGTGCAGATCCTCAACGGCTTCGACGAGAACGCCGACAACGGCGACCTGCGCGAGCTGATCGACGACGGCATCAGCTGGAGCAGCGGCAACGCGTACTTCCAGATCCCCCTGTTCTACACGGCCGACGACGACTCGCAGCAGTTCACGACGCTGCGGCCGGCCGATTCCGCGCTCCAGGGCGTGGGCAGCGGCGACGAGTGGACCACGAGCCGTGCGATCGCCGCCGGCGTCGGCTTCGCGGCCAACGAGACCGCGACGCTCGACGAGCTGCTGACCGCACTCGAGGCGAACGCGCAGCCCACGCTGCTCGGCTACGGCTTCTTCGTCGACGACGGCCAGTCGGGGTGGATCGGCCACGTCAAGTGGGGCGCCGAGGTCACGGTGTTCGACCCGGCGCCTGTCGCGGAGCCGATCGGCTCCGCGCCGTTCGCCGACTCGTCGGAGTTCACCGAGGACGACTTCTGGGAGAACTTCAGCGCCGAGGACGCCGGCCTGCCCGCCGCGGGCGTTCCGCAGAACGCCCCGGCCGTCGTCACCGTGCCGCTGGGCCTCGATTTCGCCCTCGAGCCCTTCGATGCCTTCGCCTACTCCGCCCCGACCCCCGTCGGCGTCTTCACCGCCGACGCCTCGGGCGTGCTGACGGTGACCATCCCCGCCGAGGTGCTCGCGCAGCTCGCCCCGGGCGAGCACACCCTGGTGCTCGCGTCGCAGACGACCGTCGGCGAGGGCGAGCAGGCCCTCTTCTCGGTGACCTTCACCGTCGTGGCCACGCCCGCCGGCAACGTCGTCACCAACCCCTCGGCGAACAAGCTGCCCGACACGGGCGCCGAGCTCACGATGCCGCTGATCGCGGCCGGGCTCGTGCTCGTCGCCGGCGCCGGCCTCATGCTGGTTCGCCGCCGCAGCAACGCCTGACCACCCGGTAGGGCGACGCAACGCCGAGGCCGCTCCGCATCGCGCGGGGCGGCCTTCGGTGTTCCCGCCGTGCAACGGGAACGCACAGCCGGCGCACAGAGTGGGACACACGTCCCACTTCTGCTACGCTGCGCGCGTGATGACGCGCCCCCGACGAGCCCTGCGCGCCGGGGCCGCGATCCTGGTCCTGCTCGCGCTCGGGGCGGGCGTGGCCTTCGTGCTCACCGATGCGCTCGGCATCCGCTCTGAGCCCTCCGACATCCCCGCCGAGACCCTCGTCGCCGCACCCGAGACGCCCGTCGCCGTGCCGCCCGAGTTCACCGCGGTGACGGCGCCCGCATCGCAGCGCATCGCCATGGCGGTCGACGAGCTGCGCAGCGCGGTCGCCGACGCGGGCACGACCGAGGGCCGCGCGACCCTCGACGTGATCGTCGAGGGCGGCGTCACCGAGGGCGGCGAGGGCGCCGAGGCATCCGAGTTCGACGACGCCTACCGCCTCGAAGGCGCACCCGGCGCGCTTCGCGTGGTCGCGGCGACCGAGGCCGGCGCCGCCCTCGGCGTGTACGACCTCGCCGCCGCGGTGCGCGACGGGCGCCCCGTCGACGAGCGACTTGGCGAGCTCGTCGAGTCCGCGCTCGGCTTCCGCATGGTCGACCTCGGCGCGGTCGGCGTCACCCCCGACGAGGCGGCGTGGGCGGCGGGGGACGACTACTCGCACAACTCGAAGGCGTTCGCCGACGTCATCCTGCCCGAGGCGCCGTACATCGACGAGGCGGCGCTCGACGTCGCCCGCGGCGAGTTCGAGGCCTACGTGCGCCACGCGCTCGCCGAGGGCTACAACGCGATCGCCATCCCGGGTTTCATCGAGTACCTGACGTTCTCCGAGGTCGGCGACGGCGCCGAGGTGTACGACGCCGACGACGTCCACGTCGCCCGCGCGCTCGCGATGCGCGCGGCGTTCGGGCCCATGTGGGAGTTCGCCCACGACGCGGGCCTGCGGGTCTACTTCCGCACCGACATGCTCACCCTCACCACGCCGCTCGAGGCCTATCTCGTCGAGCGGTTCGGCGGGCTCGCCACCGAGGACCTCGCCTTCTGGGACGTCTACGAGGCCGGCCTCGACGAGCTCTACGCCGAGATGCCCTACGTCGACGGCGTCCTCGTCCGCCTCGGCGAGGCCGGCCGGGTCTACGACATGCCCGGCTGGGACTACTACTCGGAGCTCGGCGTCACCTCCGTCGAGGCGGTGCGCGCGATGATCGCCGCGCTCGCCGACCAGGCGGAGCGCGCGGGTCGCGAGGTGATCT
>JBDIAF010000193.1:0-4256 GCA_039812245.1 Agromyces sp.
CGGAGCTCTCGCCGTTCGACATCCCGGTGCACCTGGCGGATGCCTCGCAGCTCGAGCGCATCACCGGGTACCGCGTGCACCGCGGGGCGCTCGCCGCCTTCGAACGGCCCGAGCTGCCGGATCCGGCGGCGCTGCTCGCCGGGGCGCGCCGGGTCGTCGTGCTCGAGGACATCGTCGACCACACGAACGTCGGGGCGATCTTCCGCAGCGTCGCCGGGCTCGGCGCCGACGCAGTGCTCGTGAGCGCTCGCTGCGCCGACCCGCTCTACCGCAGGAGCGTGCGGGTCAGCATGGGCACCGTGTTCCAGGTGCCGTGGACGCGGCTGCCCGACTGGCCCGAGGCGACGCCGCTGCTGCACGAGCACGGCTTCGAGATCGCCGCGCTCGCCCTCGCCGACGACGCGGTCTCACTCCGCGACCTCGCGGCAGCGGCGCCCGAGCGCCTCGCCCTGGTGTTCGGCGCCGAGGGCGACGGGCTCAGCCGTCGCGCCCTCGCCGCGGCCGACCGCGTCGTGACCATCCCGATGCGGCACGGCGTCGACTCGCTCAACGTGGCCGCTGCCGCCGCCGTCGTGCTGTACGCGCTGGGCGACGTGCAGCCCGCACCCGGCGTCGCCCGGTAGGCTCGCGGGCGATGACGACGCACGCCCCCGATCGCGGCGCCGCGGACGAGGTCCGTGTGCGCGAGGCATCCGACCCCGCCGCCGAAGCCGCCGCGACCCGCGCCGCCAAGGCCCGCGTCTACCGGCGCCGCCGCGTCGTCGTCTTCGGCGGCCTCGCCGTCGTGCTCGGCCTCGTCGTCTCGGGCTCGGTCTACGCGTCGAACGCGCTCGGAGCCCCGATCCCCGAGGCCGTCGCCGTCGTGTCCGCCCCGCAGCCGGTGCCGGCTGCCGCTCAGCAGCTCGCGCTGCCGGGCTTCGGCGGCTACGCGGTAGGAGCGGTCGGCTTCGACGGCCTCCTCGCGGCCGGCGCGCCCGACCAGCCGATGGCGACCGCCAGCATCACCAAGGTGATCACCGCGCTCGTCGTGCTCGAGGCGAACCCGGTGGCGCCGGGGGAGGGCGGCCCCGAGATCGCCTACACCGACGACGACGTCGCGATCTACTGGGACATGATCGCCCAGAACGGCTCGGTCGCCCCGGTGCAGGCCGGCGCCTCGCTCAGCCTCGTCGAGAGCCTCGAGGCGATGCTGCTGCCCTCGGGCAACAACTACGCGATCTCGATCACGAACTGGGCCTTCGGCTCGCAGGAGGCGTTCGTCGAACGCGCCCGCGGCTGGCTGGCCGAGCACGGCTTCACGCAGACCGCGATCGCCGACTCGAGCGGCCTCTCGCTCGACAACACCTCGACGCCCGCCGAGCTCGTCAGGCTCGGCGAGCTCGCGCTCGAGAATCCCGTGCTCGCGTCGATCGTCTCGACCCAGCAGGTCGAGATCCCCGAGCTCGGACTCATCGAGAACTCGAACAAGCTGCTCGGCCGCGGCGGGGTCGACGGCATCAAGACCGGCACGACCGACGACGCCGCGAACCTGCTCTTCTCGACCGACGTCGCAGTCGGCGACGACAGCATCACCGTCGTCGGCGTGCTGCTCGGCGCCCCCGACCACGCGAGCCTGCGCGAGGCGGTGGCGGCCCTGCTCGACAGCGTCGCGCCGGGCTTCCACCAGGTGGACGCCCTCGCCGCCGCGCAGGACCTCGCGAGCTACGACACGCCGTGGGGCGAGCGCGCGCACGCCGAGACGGCCGACGGCGCACGCCTCGTCGTGTGGAGCGACACCCCGGTGGTCGTGACCGTCGACGCCCGGCCGGTGACGACGGCCGCGGCCGGAGCCGAGGTGGGCACGGCGACGGTCACCGCGGGCACCCGCACGGTCACGGTGCCGCTCGTGCTCGACGCGGCCATCGACGACCCGGGTGCCTGGTGGCGGCTCTCGAACCCCGGCGCGCTCGACGCGCCCGTCGTCGCCGGGCGTTGAACGGCGGCGTCAGTCGCCCGGCAGCACCGGCGAGGCATCCGGCCGCTTGGCCGTGACGAAGTCGCCCGACGACTGGTGCCGGATGCGCCGAAGCACCCACGGCACGAGGTACTCCTTCGCCCAGGCCAGGTCCTCGGTGCGGGCCTGCCGCCAGCTGCGCTCGGGCAGCGGCTCGGGCCGGCTGGGCTCGAGGTCGTTCTCGACGTTGAGGGCGGCCAGCACCATGCGGGCGACGGTGTGGTGGCCGAGCGCGTTCAGGTGCAGGCGGTCGGGCGCCCACATCCGCTGGTCCTGGATCGCGGTGAGGGCCCACTGGTCGGCGACGATGAGGTCGTGCTTCGCGGCGATCGCCCGCAGGTTCTCGTTGTAGATCGCGACCTTGCCGCGGATGCCCCGGAACACGGGGGAGAAGCCGACGTCGACGCCCGTGAACAGCACGATCGTGGCGTGGTCGCGCGAGAGCCGCTCGATGGCGTACTCGAAGCGCGCCGAGATCTCGTCGGGGTCGGTGCCGGGGCGGATCACGTCGTTGCCGCCCGCAGAGATCGTGATGAGGTCGGGGCGCAGCGCGAGGGCCGGCTCGATCTGCTCGTCGATGATCTGCTGGATCAGCCGGCCCCGGATCGCGAGGTTGGCGTAGGCGAAGTCGTCGTTCGACTGCGCGAGCACCTCGGCCACGCGGTCGGCCCAGCCGCGGTGCCCGCCCGGCACGGTGGGCTCGGGGTCGCCGATGCCCTCGGTGAAGGAGTCGCCGAGGGCGACGTAGCGCGACCACGGATGCTGTTGAGCTGCCATCCCTCCATTCTGCACATGCTCGAGTGCGCTCCGCACGGGAGGGTCGGGGCCGCCGCCGCGGCGACCGACGGCACGCCGAGGCATCCGGTTCTGCGATGTCGGATGCCTCGGGTAGCCTCGATAGCCTCATGAGCTCAGTGATCCCGAACGGCCCGCATCCGGGCACCTCGGCCGCCGAGCACCTCTCGCCGTCGTACCCCGAGCGTGCGGCCTGGGGCACCGCCTCGAAGCTGCGCGCCTGGCAGGCCGAGGCACTCGAGCAGTACCTCGCCGAGCTGCCGCGCGACTTCCTCGCGGCCGCGACGCCCGGCGCCGGCAAGACGACCTTCGCCCTGCGCCTGGCCGCCGAGCTGCGGGCGCGGCGCATCATCGACCGCGTCACGGTGGTCGCCCCGACCGACCACCTGAAGCGGCAGTGGGCCGACGCCGCCTCCCGGGTCGGCATCCGCCTCGATCCCGGGTTCCGCAATGCGCACGGGCGCACGGCGCGCCACTTCCACGGCGTCGCCGTGACGTACGCCCAGGTCGCCATGCGGCCCGCCCTGCACCGCGAGCTGACCCTCTCGGGGCGCTCGCTCATCATCCTCGACGAGGTGCACCACGGCGGCGACACGCTCTCGTGGGGCGATGCCATCCGCGAGGCGTTCGAGCCCGCCGTGAAGCGGCTCTCGCTCACGGGCACCCCGTTCCGCAGCGACACCGCGCCGATCCCGTTCGTGCAGTACGAGCCCGACGCCAAGGGCGTGCGGCTGTCGAAGACCGACTACTCGTACGGCTACGGGCGCGCCCTCGAGGACGGCGTCGTGCGCCCCGTCATGTTCATGGTCTACGCCGGTCACATGCGCTGGCGCACCAAGGCGGGCGACGAGATGGAGGCCAAGCTCGGCGAGGACAACACGAAGGACATCACCTCCTCGGCGTGGCGCACCGCGCTGGAGCCGAGCGGCGAGTGGATCCCCGCCGTGCTTCGCTCGGCCGACCGCCGTCTCACCGAGGTGCGCCAGTCGATCCCCGACGCGGGCGGACTCGTGCTCGCGACCGACCAGACCGTGGCCCGTGCCTACGCCGAGATCCTCGAACAGATCTCGGGCGAGAAGGTCACCGTCGTCCTCTCCGACGACAAGGAGGCCTCGAGCCGCATCGAGCAGTTCTCCGAGGGCACGAGCCGGTGGATGGTCGCCGTGCGGATGGTGTCCGAGGGCGTCGACGTGCCCCGGCTCGCGGTCGGGGTCTACGCCACGAGCTCGTCGACGCCGCTCTTCTTCGCCCAGGCCATCGGCCGCTTCGTGCGCGCACGCCGTCGCGGCGAGACGGCCTCGGTGTTCCTGCCGAACGTGCCGGTGCTCATGGCGCTCGCCTCCGAGCTCGAGCGGCAGCGCGACCACGCGCTCGACCGCCGCGACGGCGAGGGCGACGACGACCCTGGCCTCGACGACGGCCTGCTCGAGGAGGCCAACCGCGAGGAGAAGGCCTCCGACGAGCTCGC
>JBDIAF010000194.1:0-4242 GCA_039812245.1 Agromyces sp.
GCCGCCGACGCAGTTCGAGGGCCCGCTCGCGGAGGTGATCGACGACGGGCGCGTGCTCGCGGTCGTCACCATGGGCAGCTCGAGCTGCCACCGGGTCGCCACGTCGATCGAGTGGCGCGACACCGGGGCGGGCATCCGCTTCACGACCGGCGGCGGCGCGGTGTGCACGGCCGATCTCGCGGCGCACACGCACGAGTTCGCGGTGCCCGCCCAGCTGCAGGGGCGCCGGCTCGAGCTCGAGCTGAGCTACGACGACTGGGACGGGGTCGACCGGCTCGTCGTCGAGTGAGCGCCCGCGGAACGCAGCGGCGGGAGGCGCCGCTCCGGGCCTCCCGCAGCTGTCGTGCGGCGTACTGCGGATGCCTCAGCGGCGTGCGCCCCGCACCCACGCCTCGACCTCGTCGGCCGTGCGCGGGATGTCGGCCGAGAGGTTCTCGGCCCCGTCGGCGGTGACGACGATGTCGTCCTCGATGCGCACGCCGATGCCGCGGAACTCCTCGGGCACCGTGAGGTCGTCGGGCTGGAAGTACAGGCCCGGCTCGATCGTGAAGACCATGCCCTCCTCCAGGACGCCGTCGAGGTAGAGCTCCCGCCGGGCCTGCGCGCAGTCGTGCACGTCGAGGCCGAGGTGGTGGCTCGTGCCGTGCACCATGTAGCGGCGATGGAACTGGTTCTCGGGCTCGAGCGACTCCTCGGCCGAGACGGGCAGGAAGCCCCACTCGGCCGTCTTGCGGGCGATGACGGCCATGGCCGCGGCGTGCACCTCGCGGAACACGATGCCGGGGCGGACGATGGCGAAGGCGGCGTCGGCCGCCTCGAGCACGGCCTCGTAGACCTTGCGCTGCACCTCGCTGAACTCGCCGTTCACGGGGAAGGTGCGGGTGATGTCGGCCGTGTAGTAGCTGTCCATCTCGACGCCCGCGTCGAGCAGCACCAGGTCGCCGGGCACGACGGGGCCGTCGTTGCGGGTCCAGTGCAGGATGGTCGCGTGCGGGCCGGCCGCCGCGATCGAGCCGTACCCGACGTCGTTGCCCTCGAGCCGCGCGCGGGTCGCGAAGACGCCCTCGATGACCCGCTCGCCGCGCACCTCGCTCGTGATGCGGGGCAGCTCCTCGAGCACCTCGGTGAAGCCGCGCTTGGTCGCCGCGACGGCTGCCCGCAGCTCGTCGAGTTCGAACTCGTCCTTCACGAGGCGCAGCTCGCTGAGCACGCGCGCGAGCTCGGCGTCGGGCTCGTGCTCGCCGCCGACCTCGAGGGAGAACGGCGCGTCGCTCGCGTTCTCGCTGAGCGCGCGCTCGGCGGCGAAGCGGATGCGGGCGTTGTCGACGCGCTCGGTGAGGGCCGGGTCGGCCTCGCGCAGCACGAGGGTCGCGGTGTCGACCGCGTCGACGACGGCGTCGAAGGCGCCGAGGTCGCGGGCGGGGAGGGCGAGGTCGGCGGCGACGTGCGCGACCGAGGGGCGGGCGCCGATCCAGAACTCGCCGATCGCCGGGTTCGCGTAGAACTCCTCGGAGTCGCGGCCGGCGCGCTCGCGGAAGTAGACGGTGACCTCGTGGCCGGCTTCGCCCGTCGGCTCGAACACGAGCACCGCGCCGGGCTCGGTGTCGGAGCCCCAGCCGGTCAGGTGGCTGAAGGCCGAGTGCGCGCGGAACGGGTAGTCGGTGTCGTTGGCGCGCTGCTTCACGTCGCCCGCGGGGACGATGAGTCGCTGCCCGGGGAACGCCGCCGAGACGGCCGCGCGGCGGGCGGCGGCGTAGGCGGCCTGCGGCCTGGCCGGCGGGAGCGCCTCGTCGCGCTCGGCCCAGCCGCTGCCGATGAAGGTCTTGAACCCGTCGGAGCCGGGGGTGGTGGATCGGTTCGCGTTGCGACCGGCGTGCTCGTCGGCGTTGTCGGCGGGCGCGGTCGTCGTTGAGGTGTCGCTCGTGGCCATGCGTCCATTCTCGCACCGGCAGCCGCCGATCGGCTGTGCGAGGCGGATGCTCAGCCGGCCGGAACGAGCGTCGCGACGACGGGCCGATGATCGCTGCCCGAGTCGTCGAGCGCATCGAGCACCCGGAAGGCCTCCACCCGCCAGGCCGCGCTCGCGAGCACGTGATCGATGGGGCTGCCGAGCAGCGGCGGCACGTCGGTCGGCCAGGTGCCGAGTCCCGCCGCGCCCGCCGCCCGGGCCGCATCGCGGCAGGCGCCGAGATCGCCGCCGTCGACGCCGCGGCCGGCGAAGTGGTCGAGCGTCGCGTTGAAGTCGCCGGCCATGATGACGTCGCCGCCCGGGCACTGCTCCGCGATCCAGTCGAGGTCGCTGCGCCAGTTGCGGATCTCCCAGCGCACCGGTGCGACGGCGTGCACGGCGACGATCGTCGGCCCCTCGCCGTCGACGGGGACGGCGACGAGGGAGGGCACCGTGTTCGTGTTGTCCGGCGGTCCGGGCCAGTCGGGCGTCACCACCCGGTAGCCGCCGAGCTCGCTCGAGACGAGCAGCGTGGTCGATCGGGCCTTCGCGATGTCGTCGAACGCCTGCCAGTGCACCCACATCGGGCGGCCGCCGTCTCGCATCGCGACGGCGACCTCCTCGCCGAACGGCTCGGTGGTCTCGGGCAGCACCACGATGTCGGCCCCGCGATCCAGCGCGAGCTCGGCCACGTCGGCCGCGTCGGGGACCTCGCCGAGCGTGTTCCACGACAGCACGGTCACCGCCGAATCCGAACCCGGCGGGGCATCCGAGCCGCCGAAGCCGCGTGCGGCGAGCACCGCGACGTTGCCCGCGGCGAAGAGCGCGGCGACGACCGACATCGCGATCGCGAAGCGGCGGACGCGGCGCGAGACGGCGAGCAGGGCGAACAGCACCGCCACGATGGACGCGCCCAGCGCGGCGGCCCCGCGCAGGGCGACGACGTGCGCGGCGACCCACTGGTCCTGAAGGCCGAAGGCCTGCGGCCACACGAGCACGGCCGCCGCGGCGATCGAGCCGAGCACGACGACCCAGGCGAGGAAGCGGGCGAGCATTCCACCAACCCTAGGCGAGCGGTCGGGGCCCCGGCTCGGGCACGGCCGGGCGCAGGCTGGGAGTCGCCCGGGAAACGGCTCGGGCAGGATCGCCGCCGCACGGACGCGAAGGCCGGCGCCCCGCCGTCGATAGCATGGTGGGATGGCCGAATCCCGCCGGGTCGCGCTCGAGGCCGACCTGCACGTGCACTCGACCGTCTCCGACGGCACCGAGTCGCCCGCGCGACTGCTCGAGCAGGCGGCGGCGGCCGGGCTGGCCGCGATCGCGCTCACCGACCACGATTCGACGGCCGGCTGGGTCGAGGCCGCTGCCGCCGTGCCGGGCACCGGCGTCGCGCTGATCCCGGGCATGGAGCTGTCGACCCGCGAGGGCTGGACGAGCGTGCACCTGCTCGGCTACCTGGTCGATCCGTCCGACGCCGACCTCGTCGCCGAGACCGCACGCATCCGCGAGTCGCGGCTGAGGCGGGCCGAGACCATCGTGCGCCGGATCTCGCGGGACTACGCGCTCACCTGGGACGACGTCCTCGCGCACTCCGCCGAGGGTGCGACGATCGGCCGTCCGCACATCGCCGACGCCCTCGTCGCCCGGGGGCACGCCGTCGACCGGTCGGCGGCCTTCGACGGCATCCTGCATCCGCGCGCCGGCTACGCCGAGCCGCACTACGCGCCCGACCCGTTGACCGGCGTGCGTCTCATCCGCGCCGCCGGGGGAGTGCCCGTGCTCGCGCACCCGGGAACGCGAGGCGCCGAACGGGTGCTGCCCGAGTCGACGATCGCCGCGCTCGTGGCCGCCGGCCTGTTCGGGCTCGAGGTCGACCACCCCGAGAACCGCCCCGACGCGCTGCCGCGCCTGCGCGCGCTCGCCGAGCGGCACGGCCTCGCGATCACCGGCTCGAGCGACTACCACGGCACGGGCAAGCCCAACCGACTGGGCCAGTGCCGCACCGCCCCCGAGGTGGTCGAGCGACTCGTCGCCGAGGGCCGCGGCAGCGCCCCCGTGCTGCCGTAGTCGGCCCCCGTGCTGCCGGAGTCGCACCGACGACGGAACCCCGTTCGTCCGTCCCGCACCCGAGTCGATCGGGTGGGACGCGCGAACGGGGTTCGGTGCGGGCGGATGCCCCGGGCTCAGGCGTGCGGCGCCGAGGAGGGCGCGCCCGTCGTGCCGCCCGAGCGGCCGCGTCCACCGCGACGCCGCCGGCGACGTGGCGGTGCGGCGTTGCCGTCGTGGTGCTCCTT
>JBDIAF010000195.1:0-4241 GCA_039812245.1 Agromyces sp.
CGGCCGACGCCACGGCGTCGAGCGCCTCCTCGAGCTTCGGCGGCGCGAAGCCGAGCAGCAGGTGGTTGGCGATGTCGTGCGCGAGCTCGCGGAGCTCGAAGACGCGCACCTCGCTCTCGATGCCGTGCTCGGCGAGGGCGGCGATGGTGTCGGCGGTGAGCCGGTCGGCGAGCTGGCGGGTCGAGCTCGGGGTCGAGAGACCCGCCGAGACGACGGCGATCTTCTTCGTGGTCATCGTGCACCTCCGGCACGGGTCGCAGCGGGGCCGAAGGCCGAGCCGGCGGGGGCGGGCTCGGATGCCTCGGCGCTGTCCTGGTACGGCGAGCCGACGGTGAGGTTGTCGCCGCGGTTCGCGTTCGGGGTGGCCTGGCGCGGAGCGCCGTCGCCGTACTTCGCCTTCACGAGGGAGGCGTGCGTCGGGGCATCCGGCACGTCGGCCGGGCGGCCCTTCTCGAACTCGGCGCGCAGGGTCGGCAGGATCTCGCCGAGCTCGTCGAGCTGCTCCAGCACGGTCTTGAGCGGCAGGCCCGCGTGGTCGAGCAGGAAGAGCTGGCGCTGGTAGTCGCCGACGTAGTCGCGGAACGAGAGCGTCTTGTCGATGACCTCCTGGTGGCTGCCCACGGTGAGCGGCGTCTGGGCCTGGAACTCCTCGAGGCTCGGACCGTGGCCGTAGACGGGGGCCTTGTCGAAGTACGGGCGGAACTCGCGGATCGCGTCCTGCGAGTTCTTGCGCAGGTAGATCTGCCCGCCGAGGCCGACGATCGCCTGGGCCGCCGTGCCGTGCCCGTGGTGCTCGAAGCGCTGACGGTAGAGGGCGATCATGCGCTGCGTGTGCGAGGCCGGCCAGAAGATGTGGTTCGCGAAGAAGCCGTCGCCGTAGTACGCGGCCTGCTCGGCGATCTCGGGGGTGCGGATCGAGCCGTGCCACACGAAGGGCGGCACGCCGTCGAGCGGGCGCGGCGTCGAGGTGAAGCCCTGCAGCGGGGTGCGGAACTTCCCCTCCCAGTCGACCACGTCCTCGCGCCACAGCCGGTGCAGGAGCTCGTAACTCTCGACGGCGATGGGCAGCCCCTGCCGGATGTCCTTGCCGAACCACGGGTAGACGGGGCCGGTGTTGCCGCGGCCGAGCATGAGGTCGGCGCGCCCGCCCGAGACGTGCTGGAGCATCGCGTAGTCCTCGGCGATCTTCACCGGGTCGTTCGTGGTGATGAGCGTCGTCGCGGTGGACAGCTGGAGCGTCGAGGTCCGGCCCGCGATGTAGGCGAGGGTCGTGGTGGGCGAGGACGACCAGAAGGGCGGGTTGTGGTGCTCGCCGAGGGCGAAGACGTCGAGGCCCACCTCCTCGGCGTGCGTGGCGATCTCGACCGTCGCCCTGATGCGCTCGGCCTCGCTCGGCGTGCGCCCGGTCGTCGGATCCTGCGTGATGTCGCTGACGGTGAAGATTCCGAACTGCACGGTGCCCTCCTGGGTTCCTTTTCAATGCGTTTGCATAGATCGTCAACGAGCGACCCCAGAAGACTATTCCCACGCATGCGGTCGTGGCGTTCCCGGGCGTGTCGCGGGCGGTCGATACACTCCGGATCGTGGACAGCATCACGGTGGTCATCCCCTGTCTCGACGACGCCGTGATGCTCCGCGCCTGCCTGGCGGCGCTGGCGGCGCAGACCCGTGCGGCCGACGAGGTGATCGTCGTCGACAACGGCTCGCGCGACGACTCGGTCGCGGTCGCGCTCGCGGCGGGCGCCCGTGTCGTCCACGAGCCGCGCCGCGGCATCTGGCCGGCGACCGCCGCAGGCTTCGACGCGGCCCGCGGCGAGATCCTCGCCCGGCTGGACGCCGATTCCGTGCCGCGAGCCGACTGGCTCGAGCGGGTCGAGCGACGCATGGCCGCGCCCGACCGGCCGACCGCGATCACGGGCCGGGGCCGCTTCTACGGCGGCACCGCGACGACGCGATGGATCGGGCGCGCCCTCTACCTCGGCGGGTACTTCGCGGTCGTGGGCGCGCTGCTCGGGCATCCGCCCGTGTTCGGCTCGAACTGCGCCCTGCGGCGCAGTGCCTGGCAGGAGCTCAGATCCCTCGTGCATCGCGACCGCGACGACGTGCACGACGACCTCGACCTCGCGTGGTGGCTGCAGCCGGGCATGTCGGTCGTGGAGGACCCGTCGCTCGTCGTCGAGGTGTCGGCGAGGCCGTTCGACTCGTGGGGCGGCCTGAGCCGGCGACTGCGCATGGCCTACCGCACGATCGCCGTCGACTGGCGCGCGTGGCCGCCCCGCGAACGGCGCCGGGAGCGGGCCGCCGACGGCCGCGGCCGTGACGGTCAGCGCGAGGCGTACAACGAGAGCAGCTCGCGCACGAGCTGATGGGGCGCCGTCTCGCACGGGCTGTGCCCGGTGTCGAAGACGACGAAGCGCGCCCCGAGCTCGCGCGCCGAGCGCTCGTGCAGGGCGATGGGCCACAGGTCGTGCGAGCCCACGGCGACGAGCTTCGGCACGGGCGACGCCGCGACCTCGGCGCGCAGGTCGGGGGTGCGCATCATGCAGGCGATGATGTCGTCGACGCTGTCGCGCCTCGTGCTCGCGAAGCGCTCGCGGACGAACGCCAGCCGGCCGGGCGGCACCCGGTTGAGGTTGTTGCGGATGCCCCAGAGCATGAGCGCCGCGCCCTGGCGCGGGCCGATGAACGACGAGAGGGCGCCGATGCGCTTCACGCCGCGGAACGCCTGCCCGGGCTCGGGCGGGCTCGAGAGCAGCGCGAGGCTCGCGAACAGCTCCGGCCGCTCGACGAGCGCCTGCTGGGCCAGGGTGCCGGCGAAGCTGTAGCCGAGCACGTGCGCCGGCCGTGCGCCCGACTCGAGCACGAAGAGCAGGTCGTCGAGGAACAGGCGGGCGTCGTACCGCTGCCTCGGCGGGGTGAGCCGCCACGGACCCGCCTCGTGCGACTCGTACTGCCCGGCGAGGTCGAACGACTCCACCAGGTACCCGGCCGCCGCCAGCAGCGGCAGCATGAGCACGAAGTCCTCCTTCGAGCCCGTCGCCCCCGGCACGAGCAGTACCCGCTCGCCGTCGGCCGGCCCCATCGCGATGCCCGCGAGCGGCCCGCTCGGCGCCGCGAAGACCGTGCGCCGGGCGCCTTCGGGCAGCGCCCGCCAGTCGAGATCGGCGATCGCCGCGTCGAGGGCGACCGCGTCGGACTGCCGCGCGTCGTCGAGCCCTCTCCCGGTCACGTGCTCACCATAGCCGCGCGAGGCCGTCCATCCGGCGCGCCGCCCCGCCGCGGCATCGCCGAGAGCGAACTCTCGGCGGGCGCACAAGGGGGCCCCGTAGGCTGTGCCGCATGGCTACCGTCGCGCTCACCATGGACACCTTCGAGAAGACCATCCTCGAAGGCGGCACCGTCTTCGTCGACTTCTGGGCCGGATGGTGCGGGCCGTGCATGCAGTTCGCCCCGAACTACGAGGCGGCGTCGGAGGCGAACCCCGACCTCGTCTTCGCGAAGGTCGACACCGAGGACCAGCAGCAGCTCGCCGCGGCGATGAACATCACCTCGATCCCGACGATCATGGCCTTCAAGGACGGCATCGGCGTGTTCGCGCAGGCGGGCGCCCTGCCCCGCCCGGTGCTCGACGACCTGATCGGCCAGGCGCGCGCCCTCGACATGGAACAGGTCCGCGCGCAGCTCGCCCGCGAGGACGAGGAGCAGGCCTCCTGAGCGTCGCCGCCCAGCGGGTCAGCCGAGCGCGTCGAGCCCGCTGAGGTCGAGCTCGACCCCGAACGGCCGGGCGGCGCCCGTGATGAGCGCGGGCACCCGCACGTAACGGCCCTCGCCGCGCATCGCGTCGAGCCGGTCGACGACGCGCTCCTCGGCCGAGGCCGGCAGGTAGCCGGCGTGCCGCGGGCGGTCGCCGCCGACGAGCTGCACGCCGATGCGATAGCGCCGACCGAGCCAACGGCTCGCTCGCGGCACGAGCACCGCCTGCTGCTCGGCACCGCCGTGCACGCGGGCGAGGTCGATCGCCGCCTGATGCCGCGAGGCCCCCTCGACCGGCACGACCGTGCGGACCTCGCGCTCGGCGCCGGCCGCGTCGACGATCGTCAGTCCGTCGAGGCGCAGCAGGTTGCCCCACTGATCGGGGTTCGCCCCGCGCCGCTCGCGGCTGATCGAGTAGACGAGGTAGCCGAGCGACACGGCGAGCACGATGATCAGCGGCCAGAACAGCCACGGCGACGACCCCGGCC
>JBDIAF010000196.1:0-4239 GCA_039812245.1 Agromyces sp.
TCCGGCAGCTCGGGCCGTTCGAAGGCGGCGAGCGCCCCGCGGTGCACGCGGTACCCGGTGATGCGCTCGAGCTGCGAGGCATCCGCCAGGTGCACCGGGATGTCGAACGGCGAGAGCTCCGCCTCGAGGGCCGGCAGCCACTTCTCCTCCATGAGCACCGAGCGCGGACGATGCCCGGCTGCGATGGCGCGGCCGATCACCTTCGCGGACTCGGCGATGTACAGCCCCCGCTCGGGCTCGGTCGCGCTGCGCAGCGCGACGTCGGTGAGATCGGCGTAGTCGGCGACGGCGTCGGACGCCGCATCGCTCACTCGTTCGATGTGCACGGTTCCTCCAGACCTCCAACCCTGCCAGTCTCGGAAACAAACCGGAAAAGTGCGGTGTTTACCATCGTGGCAGGGCCGACCATCGCGGCGGCCGTGAAGGGAGTCGACGTGGAGGGCACCGCAACGCCGGTCGCGGTCGCGGCAGGCCTCGAGGGCACCGGCTTCGACGATGCTGTCGAGCTCCTGTCCGGCGCGCGGATCGCCGTGCTCACCGGCGCGGGCGTCAGCACCGACTCCGGCATCCCCGACTACCGCGGCGAGGGCGCTCCACGGCGCACCCCGATGACGCTGCAGACCTTCCTCGGCTCGGAGCAGGCCCGCAAGCGCTACTGGGCCGGCAGCCACCTCGGCTGGCGCTCGTTCGGGCAGGTGCAGCCCAACGGCGGACACCTGGCCCTCGCCCGCCTCGAGGCGGCGGGGCTGGCCACCGGGGTCGTCACGCAGAACGTCGACGGGCTGCACCGCCGCGCCGGCAGCGGGCGGGTCGTCGAGCTGCACGGGTCGATGGACCGGGTGGTGTGCCTGCAGTGCGGCCAGCTGTTCGCCCGGCAGGCGATCGCCGAGCGGCTCGAGCGGCTGAACCCGGCGATCGACCTCGAGCAGGCCGTCCGGCAGAACCCCGACGGAGACGTCGACGTCGAGGACGTCGACGGCATGCACCTGCCCGAGTGCACCGTCTGCGGCGGCATGCTGAAGCCCGACGTGGTCTTCTTCGGCGAGTTCGTCCCCGTCGAGACGTTCACGACCGCATCGGGCATCGTGGCCGCCGCCGACGCGCTGCTGGTCGCCGGCAGCTCGCTCGTCGTGAACTCCGGCATCCGCCTCATCGAGGTCGCCCGACGCCGTCGCATGCCCATCGTGGTCGTGAACCGGGGTGTCACGAAGGGCGATGCGCGGGCGGCGGTGAAGATCGACGCCGGCACGACCGAGACGCTGACCGCGCTCGCCGAGGCGCTCGGCGCCTGAGCCCGATTTCGATCGCGCCCGTCCGGTCTGCCAGACTCGGCGGATGACCGAGCCCGCAGCCTTCCCCACGCCGGCCACGACGATCGCGCTGGTCCGCCACGGCGAGACCGACTGGAATCGCGAGCGCCGCATCCAGGGCACGACCGACATCCCGCTGAACGACACGGGCCGCTCCCAGGCGGTCGAGGCGGCCGAGCGGATGGCCGGCGAGGGATGGCAGGCCGTCTACGCCAGCACGCTCTCGCGCGCGGCCGAGACCGGGGCGATCATGGCCGCGCGTCTCGGGCTGCCCGGGCCCGAGCTGCTGCCCGCACTCGTCGAACGCAGTTACGGCGTGCTCGAGGGCCTCGACCACCAGGGCCGCGTCGCCGTCGAGGCCCAGGCCGTGACGATCGACGGCCTCGAGCCGCGCCCGGCGGTGGTCGCGCGAAGCGCGGCCGCGCTGCTCGAGCTCGCCGAGCGCCACCCCGGGGGCCGGATCGTCGTGGTGACCCACGGCGGGGTCATCCACTCCCTCGTGCAGCACCTCAGCGACTGGAGCCTGCCCGGCGCCGGCTACGTGATCGGCAACGGTTCGGCGCACCTCCTGACCGCGGTCGACGGCGCGCTCGAGCTCGCCGAACCGGGGGCGTTCGCCGCCCCGATCGACGTCGCGGGCTGAGTCGCGAGCGGCCGAGTCGTCCGTCCGTCGCCGCGCCGGTACGACCCGCCGCGCCGGATGCCTCAGCGGCGGCGTCGCCCGCGACGCCCCGCACCGCGGTCGCCGAGCTCGTCGACCGTGCGTCGCATGAGCTCGAGCAGCGTCGCCGCCGAGCCCGCCCAGGTGTAGTGCGCCGCGCGCTCGAGAGCGCGGGCCGACTGCTGGCGCCAGACCTGGTCCGCCTCGAGAACGCCGAGGGCACGCACCAGGTCGTCGGGATCGCCGGGCGAGAAGAAGAGGGCGGCGTCGCCGCCGATCTCGCGGAAGATCGGGATGTCGCTCACGACGACCGGCGTGCCGAGGCGCATCGCCTCCACGAGCGGGATGCCGAAGCCCTCGGCGCGCGAGGCGCTGACGAGCGCCGTCGCACCCGCGAGGAGCTCGGCGTACTCGGCGTCGCTCGCCCCGTTGTGGAAGACGAGGCGGGCCTCGGGAGCGAGCCGGGTGAGCCGTCGTCGCTCGTCGTCGCTCACGCGGCTCATCAGATGCAGCTCGTGGTCGGGGAGCTTCGCGACCGCGCGCACGAGGGTGTCGACCCCCTTGTACGGCATGAACGAGCCCATGTACACGAGTCGGCGGACGCTCGGCCGTTCGCGCGGCAGCTGCGGGGCGCCGAGCTCGTCCGCCGCGTTCGGCACCACCGTGATCGGACGCGTCGTGAGCCGGTGCTGCCGGATGAGCGAGGCCGTCGTCTCGGAGACCGTGACGACGCGGTCGGCGCGGTTCAGCAGCAGCCGCTGCGGCCACCAGGCGAGGTGGTAGAGGCGCCAGAGCAACCGCACGGGCGCGGGCAGGTCGCGCGGAGGCGTGCGGTTCTCGTAGTAGATGAGATCGTGCAGGGTCAGCAGCAGCCGGTAGTCGCGGCCGAACGAGCCCATGGTCTGCATCGGCGAGAAGACGATGTCGGGGCGCAGCTTCTTCACCTGCAGTGCGACGAACGGCTCGAGCGGACTCGTCGGCCCGCTGACGAGCTGCCACGGCAGCGGGGGCAGCATGTCGAGCTGCCGGTGGTCGTTGATCAGCATCGTGACGGGGTGCAGCTTGCCGAGCTCGGTCACGATGCCCGCGGTGAAGCGGCTGATGCCGTCGTGCTGGCCGATGCGGGTGTACCTGCAGTCGACGACGATCTTCACGCGGTGGCTCCCCGGGGCACGAAGTCGAGAATGCGCTTCGCGGCGTCGCCCGGCGTCTCGTAGTGGATGAGATGGCCGACCTCGGGGATGACCTCCAGCCGGGCGTCTTCGAACATCGGGGCGAGCCGGCGCTGCGCCGCGAGCGGGGTGATGTCGTCGCGCTCGGCGACCACGAGCAGCACCGGCACGTGGATGTCGGCGGCGGACTCCCGCACGTCGTGGCTCACCGAGGTGCGGAAGGCCTCGAGCACCGCGTCGCGGTCGCCGAACGCCGAGAAGTAGCGGTCGTGCTGGTCGTGGATGAATCGACGCAGCTCGCGCGAGCGCGTCTTCGCCATCGTCACGCTCATGACTCGCACGATCGCCCGGTTCTTCAGCACCGCGAAGCCGGCGCGCTCGGGCAGGGCGGCGGCCGCCCGGTAGTAGAGCACGGCGAGCCGGGTCATCACGCCGCGCGGACCCTCGAGCGCGGGAGCGCCGATGGGGTTGACGAGGACGAGTCGATCGGGCCGGAGTCCTCGCGCCACCGTCGCCGAGGCGACGATCGAGCCGAATGAGTGGCCGAGCAGCGTGAACGAGGGGCCCACGCCGATCGCCTCGACGAAGGCCGCGAGCCATGCCGTGTAGCCGTCGAGGTCGTGCGGGCGCGCGAGCGGCGCGGACTCGCCGAAACCGGGCAGATCGGGCGAGACGATGCGGAAGCCGGGCAGGTTGGCGACGATCGGCTCGAGGCCGTGGTGGTCGCCGCGGAAGCCGTGCACGAACACGATCACGGGATCGCCCTCGTCGCCGTACTCCCACCAGGCGGTCGTGGTGCCGAGCACCGTCGTTCGGTGCTCGCGCACGGGGATGCGCGCGAGCTGGGCGGCATACGGCGAGGCGGTGGTCATCCAGACCAGTCTACGGCGCGGCTCGCGGGCCGTGTCGGACCCCGCCCGTATGGTGACGGCATGATCGACGCCACCGCCGCCTGGGCCGACTCCCTCGCCGTCTTCGACCTCGAGACCACCGGCATCGACATCGACACCTGTCGCATCGTCACCGCCTACGTCGGCGTGCTCGATCGAGACGGTGCCGTCGTCGAGCAGCGCGACTGGCTCGTCGACCCCGGAGT
>JBDIAF010000197.1:0-4227 GCA_039812245.1 Agromyces sp.
CCGGGCGCGGCGACAGGTCGATGACGTCGTCGATGAGCTGGAACGCGACGCCGATCTTCTCGCCGAACTCGACGAGCGGGCGCTCGTACGCGAGGTCGGCGTTCGAGAAGATGACGCCCGATTGTGCGGCGGCGGCGATGAGCGAGCCGGTCTTGTCGGCGAGCACCTGGATGTAGTGCGCGACCGGGTCGTCGCCCGCCTGCGGGCCGACCGTCTCGTGCAGCTGGCCGAGCACGAGGCGCTCGAAGGTGTCGGCCTGCATGCGGATCGCCCGCTCGCCGAGCCTCGCCATGAGCTGGCTGGCGCGGGCGAACAGCAGGTCGCCCGTGAGGATCGCGATCGAGTTGCCCCACACGGCGTGCGCGCTCGGCACGCCGCGCCGCCGATCGGACTCGTCCATGACGTCATCGTGGTAGAGGCTCGCGAGGTGCGTGATCTCGATCGCCTCGGCGGCGGTCACCACGTCGTCGGTGACGCCGTCGCCGAGCTGCGCCGCGAGCAGCGTGAGCATGGGCCGCACCCGCTTGCCGCCGGCGTCGAGCAGGTAGCGGGTCGAGGCGTCGGCCACCGGGCCGGTGAAGCGCACCTCGTCGATGAGCCCGGCCTCGACGCGGTCGAGTCCGGCGTCGATGGCCTTGGCCATGGCCCGGTCTGCTGCCGAGGCGAAGACGCGCTCGCTGAGGCCGAGGTTGGCGGCGAGCGAGGAGCCGCGACGGGCGACCGGAAGGCTCGGTTTCACGCTCACCAGCCTACCGGGGTCGCCGGACCGGCTCGCTGCCGGCCGATGGCGAACGGATGCCTCGGCGTTCGCCACCGTGTCGGGCCCCGTCGGTCGAGCGGGCCCGATGCTCCTTCGTCGCGGCTCGAGCGGCGCCTACGCCTGCGCGAGCGGCTTCCGCCCGCGGTGCAGCGCGACGACGCCGAGCGTGAGGTTGCGCCAGGCGATGTCGCGCCAGCCCGCCTCGCGCATCCAGGCGGCGAGGGTCGGCTGGTCGGGCCACGCGTTGATCGACTCGTTCAGGTAGTCGTACGCCGTGTCGTTCGAGCTCGAGAGCTTCACGAGCGGCGGCATCACGTAGCGCTGGTAGAAGCCGTATCCGGTGCGCACGAGCGCGACCGGGGGGTGCGAGAACTCGCAGATGACGAGTCGCCCGCCCGGCTTCGTGACGCGCAGGAACTCCCGGATCGCCTGCTTCGGGTCGTTCACGTTGCGCAGGCCGAACGAGATGGTGACGGCGTCGAACTCGTCGTCGTCGAACGGCAGCGCCATGGCGTCGGCCTCGACGAAGACGAGGTTCTGCACGCTCGCCTGCCGCTGCCGCCCGACCTCGATCATCCCCGGCGAGAAGTCGGCGGCGACGACCGAGGCCCCGCTCCGGGCGAGGCTCGCGCTCGAGGTGCCGGTGCCCGCCGCGACGTCGAGGATGCGCTCGCCCGGCTTCGGGTCGACCGCGCGCGTCGTCGCGACGCGCCAGAGCGGTGCGTTGCCCATCGACAGCACGGTGTTGGTGCGGTCGTATCGTGCGGCGACTCGATCGAACATGGCCGAGACCTGACGGGGGTCCTTGCCGAGATCTGCGCGGGTCATCCCTCGAGTCTACGGGCGCCCGGGCGAGCACGGGCCGGGCGTAGGCTGGCGCGGTGAGTCAACTGATCGTGCGCACCTTCGCGGTCGACGAGACCGAGCCGCTCATCCCCCGCACCGACCCGCGCAACCCCCTCGTGTGGTTGCGTCGCGGCGAGGGGGTCGTCGGGCTCGGCGAGGTGCTCCGCATCGAGACGACGGGCGCCCACCGCATCGAGGATGCCGCGGCCGCCTGGACCTCGCTGGCCGCCGAGGCCGACATCGACGACCGGGTCGGCCTGCCCGGCACCGGCCTCATCGCCTTCGGCGCCTTCGCCTTCGCGGCGCACTCGTCGGCGACGAGCGTGCTGATCGTGCCCGAACTGGTCCTCGGCCGCCGCGAGGGCCGCTCGTGGGTCACCCGCATCGCCCTGGCCGACTCGCTCGAAGGGCGGGCGCTCGCCGGGCCCGCGAGCGACGACGCGGATGCCTCGGCGGAGGTCGCCCCGTTCGAGCTGCCGGTGCCCGCACCGAAGCGGCAGGTGCCGCGCGTCGCGTTCTCGGCGGGCAGCATGTCGCCTGCGGCATATGAAGCGGCGGTGGCCGAGGCGGTGCGTCGCATCGACGACGATCGGCTCGAGAAGGTCGTGCTGGCACGTCAGCTCGTCGGCGCCCTCGACGAGGACGCGGGCCTGCGCGCCACGATCAACCGGCTCGCCGAGGACTACCCCGACACCTGGGTGTTCGCCGTCGACGGACTCATCGGGGCGAGCCCCGAGACCCTCGTCCGCGTCGACCACGGCACGGTCTCGGCGCGCGTCCTCGCGGGCACGGCACCGCGCGGCGCCGGCGAGGCATCCGACCGCGACCATGCCGCCGCCCTCGCGGCGAGCGAGAAGAACCGGGCCGAGCACGCCCTCGCGGTGGCGAGCGCCGTGCAGCGGCTCGCCCCGCACACGCAGCGGCTCGACGCGAGCCCCGAGCCGTTCACCCTGCAGCTGCCGAACCTCTGGCACCTCGCGACCGACCTCAAGGGCACGCTCGGCGACGGCTCGAACTCGCTCGACCTCGTGCGCGCGGTGCACCCGACGGCCGCCGTCGCCGGCACGCCGCGGCGCGTCGCCCTCGACACCCTCGCCGAGCTCGAGGGCTTCGACCGCGGCCGCTACGCCGGGCCCGTCGGCTGGGTCGACGGCCACGGCGACGGCGAGTGGGCGATCGCGCTGCGCTGCGCGCAGGTCGACGCCGACGGCACCGTCACCGCGTATGCCGGTTGCGGCATCGTGCACGACTCGGTGCCGGCCGACGAGCTCGCCGAGACCGAGATGAAGTTCCGGCCCATCATCGAGGCGTTCGGCGGCTGACCCGGCTCAGGATGCCGCGAGACGGCGCTGCTGCTCGGCGACGTCGTAGTCGGCCTTCGGCCACTCGAGCGCCATCGACTCGAGCGCGTCGATGAGCAGGTGCTGCACCGCGAGCCGCGCGTACCACTTGCGGTCGGCCGGCACGACGAACCACGGGGCGTCGTCGGCGGCGGTGCGCTCGAACACGATCTGGTACGCCTGCTGGTACTCGTCCCACCGCTCGCGCTCGTCGATGTCGCCGGGGTTGAACTTCCAGTGCTTGTCGGCGCGGGCGAGCCGGTCGCCGAGCCGCTGCTTCTGCTCGTCCTTCGAGATGTGGAGCATGACCTTCACGATCGTGGTGCCGGTCGCTGCGAGCTCGGCCTCGAAGTCGTTGATCGCGCCGTAGCGGCGTTCGATCTCGTCGGCCGGGGCGAGCGAGCGCACGCGACCGATGAGCACGTCCTCGTAGTGCGAGCGGTCGAAGACCCCGATCTTCCCGGCGCCCGGCACCTGCCGGTGGACGCGCCACAGGAAGTCGTGCTCGAGCTCCTCGGCCGTCGGCTTCTTGAACGACACGAGGTGCACGCCCTGCGGGTCGACGGCGCCCATCACGTGGTTCACGATGCCGCCCTTGCCCGCCGAGTCCATGGCCTGCAGCACGAGCAGCACCCGCCGCGGGTCGCCGGTGACGACGTTGTTCGCGAACAGCTGCTCCTGCAGGCCGTTGAGCACGGCGGCGCCCTCGGCGAGTGCGGCCCGGCCGGCGGCCTTGTCGCCGTCGAACCCCGGATGCCCGTTCGGATCGACCTCGGCGAGGCGGAACCCCTCGCCCACGCGCAGCAGCTCGGCGGGATCCGCCGTCCAGAACGTCTCGCGGCCCATGCGTCCTCCCTCGGCCGGGCGCGGCTTCGCGCCCGCACTCAGCATCGTAGGGCGCAGCGCGAGCGTTCGGGCGGATGGCTCGGCTATCGCCGGCGCGCGACGGACTTCGAAGCGCGAGTCGGACGTATGCGCCTGGAACGAGGGAGAAATGTCCCCAGGGGAGAACATTCTCCCCCGGTCTGCGGACACGTCCTCGACGCGGCCTCGCTCAACGCGGGTGCAAGCGCGGCCCGATGATCCCACGCGGACGGTGCGGGGCCGGCCGCCGGCTCAGCGTGCGAGCGGCACCTCGAGCAGGGTCGGTCCGTCGACGCGCGTCGCGAGCGCCTCCTCGAGTTCGCCGCGCGTGGTCGCGCGAAGGTGACGCCAGCCGTAGGCCGCCGCGAGGGAGGCGAAGTCGACCGCGTGCGGCGTGTACTGCACCCGGTCGAAGGC
>JBDIAF010000198.1:0-4214 GCA_039812245.1 Agromyces sp.
CTCGCCCGCGGTCGTGGTGATCGGCGAGGTGGTGCGCCTGGCCGCGGACGGTGCGCCGGGCGCCCGCGCGATCGTCGAGGACGTCGCGGCACGGGCGGAGCACGACCGATGACCGTGCTGCACGCGGGCCGCCCCGCCTCCCACGTGGACGCCGGCGCCGACGCGGGCGCCCCGGGCTTCCGCCCCGATCAGCTCGAGGGCTTCCGCATCGGGGTCACCAGCGATCGGCGCAGCGGCGACCTCATCGACGCCCTCGAGCGTCGCGGCGCGCAGGTGCTGCACGCGCCGACCCTGCGCATCGCGAACGCCAGGCTCGACGACCCCGTGCTGGCCGACACGCGCGCGATCATCGCCGCCCGTCCCGACGTGCTGCTCGCCACCACCGCCTACGGCGTGCGGCGCTGGTTCGAGGTCGCCGACGCCGCGGGCGTCGGCGAAGACCTCGTCGACGCCCTCTCGGGCGCCGCGATCCTGGTGCGCGGGCCGAAGGCCCGCGGAGGCATCCGGGCCGCCGGTCTCGCCGACACGGCGATGAGCCCGAGCGAGACCACGGCCTCGCTCGTCGACACGCTGCTCGCGACCCGCCCGGGCGGCCTCGTCGTCGCCGTGCAGGTCCACGCCTTCCTCGACCCGGCGCAGCTCGAACGGCTGCGCGACGCCGGGCATCGCGTGCTGACGGTCGAGCCGTACCGGTGGACCCTGCCCGACGACGGCGACGACCGGGTCGGCCGGCTGATCGAGGCGATCTGCACGGGCGGCGTCGACTGCGTCACCTTCACGAGCGCGCCCGCCGTGACGGCCCTGCTCGCCGCGGCCGAGAGCACCGATCGACTGACGGCCCTCGTCGCCGCGCTGCGCGATCGCGTGGTCGCCGCGGCCGTCGGGCCCGTGACGGCGGCGCCGCTCGTCGAAGCCGGCATCACGCCGATCCAACCCGAGCGCTACCGGATGGGGGCGCTCATCCGGCTCGTCTGCGAGCACCTCGAGGCGCACGGCGTCACCCGCGTGCAGACCAGGCACGGCACCATCGGTCTGCGCGGCTCGGTCGTCGAGCTCGACGGCCGCCGGGTGCCGCTCGCTCCCGCCGGGCTCGTCATCATGCGCACCCTCGTCGCGGCCGGTGGCGCCGTCGTCTCCCGCCGGGCGCTCAGCCGGGCTCTGCCCGGCAGCTGCGACGACCACGCGCTCGAGGTGGCGATGAGCCGCCTGCGCCGCTCGCTCGGCGCGCCCGGCGTGATCGCGACCGTCGTCAAGCGCGGCTACCGGGTCGACGTCTGAGCCCCGCCTCACCGACCCCGCCGGCGCCGGTGAGCGAACCGAGACCGGGCGTTCACGACCCCGGCCGATCGCCGAAACACGGCCCGAATACCGTCGCAGCATCTGCTCGACCCCGTGATCGGAGGCCACTGAGATGACCGAACTCGACACCGGAGCCCGCCCGGCGGTCTCCCCCGCCGCTTCCGCCGCTCCCCTGCGCTTCCGCGCCGGCCGCTGGATCGACGGCTGGAACCCCGAGGATCCGGTGCAGTGGGAGGGCGCGGGCCGGCGCATCGCCCGCCGGAACCTCGACTGGTCGATCTTCGCCGAGTTCCTGGGCTTCGTGGTGTGGCAGCTCTGGAGCATCGTCGCGGTGGCCCTGCCCGCCGCCGGGTTCGAGCTCACCACCGGCGAGACGTTCTGGTTGATCTCGATCCCGAGCCTCGTCGGGGCGACCCTGCGGATCCCCTACTCGTTCCTCGTGCCGATCTTCGGCGGGCGCAACTGGACGATCGTCTCGGCGGCCCTCCTGCTGCTGCCGGCGATCGCCCTCGCCGTGTGCGTCTCGAACCCCGAGACCCCCTTCCCGGTGCTGCTCGGCGCGGCCGCCCTCGCCGGCTTCGGCGGCGGCAACTTCGCCAGCTCGATGTCGAACATCACCTCGTTCTACCCGCAGCGCGAGAAGGGCTGGGCGCTCGGCCTCAACGCGGCCGGCGGCAACCTGGGCGCCGCCGTCGCCCAGTTCGCCGTGCCCATTGTCGTCACGATCGGGGCGGGCGCCACGCTCAACCTGCCGCTCGCCGGCTGGATCTGGGTGCCGCTCATCGTGCTCGCGATGCTCGGCGCGTGGCGGCGGATGGACAACCTCGCCAGCGCGAAGGCCGATCTCGCCGGCTCGGCCGCGGCGCTGCGGGAACCGCACCTCTGGATCCTCTCGCTGCTCTACATCGGCACCTTCGGCTCGTTCATCGGGTTCGCGAGCGTGTTCCCCAAGCTCATCGCCGACCAGTTCCCCGACTTCGCGACGATCGCGGTCGGCGGTGCCTCGGTCTCGCTCGCCTTCCTCGGCGCCCTCGTCGGTTCGCTCGCCCGGCCGATCGGCGGCCGGCTCGCCGACCGATTCGGCGGCGCCCGCATCACGATGGCGGCGTTCGCGGCGATGGGCGCCATCACCGTCGCCGTGCTCGGCGCGCTCGCGATCGGCTCCTTCTGGGCGTATCTCGGCTGCTTCCTCCTGCTGTTCGCCGCGGCCGGCGCCGGCAACGGCTCGACCTACCGCATGGTGCCGGTCGTGTTCGCGCTGCGCGGCGGCGGCGTCGGCGACGTCTCGACGCAGCGCCGGGCCGCCGCGGCGCTCGGACTCATCTCGGCGATCGGCGCCTACGGCGGCTTCCTCATCCCGCAGGCGCTGAACGTCTCGTTCCAGGCGACGAGCGCGTACACCACCGCGTTCGGCTGCTTCGTCGCCGCCTATCTCGTGCTGCTCGTCGTGACCTGGGCGGTGTACGGACGCCCGGGCCGCACCGGCGGAACCCGAATCTGAATCGAGGCCCCGTGCGTCAGCCGACTCCCACCCACTGCCCATACTGCGCGCTCCAGTGCGCCATGACGCTGACCCCGGATGCCTCGGGCGCGGGCTCGCGGCCCGCCGCGCCCGTCGTCGTGGCCGGCCGCGACTTCCCGACCAATCGCGGCGGCCTGTGCAAGAAGGGGTGGACCTCGGCCGAGCTGCTGGGCTCGCCCGAACGGCTGCTCGCCCCGCTCGTGCGCGGCGCCGACGGCGAACTGCACGAAACCTCCTGGGAGACGGCGCTCGACCTGGTCGCGGCGCGGCTGCGAGGCATCCGCACCGATCACGGCGCCGACGCCGTCGGCGTCTTCGGCGGCGGCGGACTCACCAACGAGAAGGCCTACCTGCTCGGCAAGTTCGCGAGACTGGCGCTCGGCACGAGCCGCATCGACTACAACGGCAGGTACTGCATGTCATCGGCCGCGGCGGCCGGCAGCCGTGCCTTCGGCATCGACCGGGGCCTGCCCTTCCCCCTCGAAGACCTCGACGGGGCGTCGACCGTGCTGCTGCTCGGCACCAACGTCGCCGAGACCATGCCGCCGTTCATCGGCCACCTCGCCGGGGCGCAGGCGGCCGGCGGACTCGTCGTCGTCGACCCGCGACGCACCGCGACCGCACGGCTCGCCGACGACGGCCGCGGCCTGCACGTGCAACCCGCCCCGGGCACCGACCTCGTGCTGCTGCTCGGGCTCATCCACGTCGTGATCGCCGAGCGGCTCGTCGATGCCGACTACGTCGCCCGCCGCACCGTCGGCTACGAGCAGCTGCGCCGCAGCGTCGCGGGCTGGTGGCCCGAGCGCGTGCAGTCGGTGACGGGCGTCGCCGCGCCGACGCTGCGCCGGCTCGCCCGCCGGCTGGCCTCGGGCGAGGGCACCTACATCCTCACCGGGCGCGGCGTCGAGCAGCACGTCGACGGCACCGACACGGCGACCGCCGCGATCGACCTGGCGCTCGTGCTCGGCCTGCCCGGTCGCCCGGGCAGCGGGTACGGCACCCTCACCGGGCAGGGCAACGGGCAGGGCGGGCGCGAACACGGCCAGAAGTGCGACCAGCTGCCCGGCTACCGGAAGATCGCCGACCCCGAGGCCCGCGCGCACGTCGCCCGCGTGTGGGGCGTCGACCCCGACGAGCTGCCCGGCCCCGGCGTTCCCGCCGTCGAGCTGCTGGCCTCGCTCGGCGAGCCCGGGGGCCTTCGCGCCCTGCTCGTGCACGGCTCGAACCTCGTGGTCTCCTCCCCGAACGCCGAGCGGGTGCGCCGAGGCCTCGCCCGGCTCGAGCTGCTCGTGGTGTGCGACTTCTTCCGCTCCGAGACGGCGGCGCTCGCCGACGTGGTGCTGCCCGTCACGCAATGGGCCGAGGAGGAGGGCACCATGACGAACCTCGAGGG
>JBDIAF010000199.1:0-4213 GCA_039812245.1 Agromyces sp.
CGCCGCTCGGCGGGCAGCTTCGGCGGCTCGGGCACGCGCTCGCGGCGCGGGGGCGGGGGGCGCTTCTGATCCGCCCGAGCCGCACGCGCTGACGCGCCCGAACCACCACGACCACCAGGCCTCCAGAAGGCACCACGAAAGGAACCGACACATGGCAAAGCAGTCCATCTTCGGCCGCATCTCGCAGCTCGTCCGCGCGAACATCAACGCGCTGCTCGACGAGGCCGAGGACCCGCAGAAGATGCTCGACCAGATGGTGCGCGACTACACCAACTCCATCGCCGACGCCGAGGCGGCGATCGCCGAGACCATCGGCAACCTGCGCCTGCTCGAGGACGACCACCGCGAGGACGTCGAGGCCGCCCGCGAGTGGGGCGAGAAGGCCCTCGCGGCGAGCCGCAAGGGCGACGAGCTGCGCGCGGCGGGCGACGCGGCGGGCGCCGACAAGTTCGACAACCTCGCGAAGGTCGCCCTCAGCCGGCAGATCTCGTCCGAGAACGAGGCGAAGGCCGCCGAGCCGCAGATCGCCGCGCAGACCGAGGTCGTCGACAAGCTCAAGGCGGGCCTGAACGGCATGAAGGAGAAGCTCGTCCAGCTGCAGAACAAGCGCAGCGAGCTCGTCGCCCGGGCGAAGACCGCCGAGGCGCAGCGCCAGGTGCACGACGCGGTGAAGTCGATCGACATCCTCGACCCCACGAGCGAGATCGGCCGCTTCGAGGACAAGATCCGCCGCGAGGAGGCGGTCGTCCGCGGCCAGGCCGAGCTCGCCGCGTCGAGCCTCGACGCCCAGTTCAACGAGCTCGACGACCTCGGCGAGCTCACCGAGGTCGATGCGCGCCTCGCCGCCCTCAAGGCGGGTGGCGCCCAAGGCCAGCTCGGCAGCTGACGCGGCCGGGCGACCGCGCGGTCGCACCTCGAGACGGATGCCCCGGGGCCACGCCCCGGGGCATCCGTCTCGAGCTCCGGGTGGATACTTGAGACATGCCGGCCACCTTCGTCGTCGTCCCCCTCTGGCAGGGCTCCGTGTCGTCGCGTGCGATGAGCCACGCGGACGGGGCCGCCGCGATCAGCGGCGACCTGCCCGCCGCCGCCACCCGCGTCGTCGACGTACCGGTCGAGGCCGGCGAGTCGCTCGGCACGGGCGTGCATCGGTACAGCACGCTGCGCCGGGTGCGCGAAGCGACCGAGCAGGTCCTCGCCGAGGTGCCCGACTGGGCGCTCACGATCGGCGGCGACTGCGGCGCCTCGCTCGCCGCGGTCGGGCACGCCGCCCGACGGGGCGACGGCCCGCTCGCGGTGCTGTGGCTCGACGCGCACCCCGACCTCAACACGCCCGACTCCTCTCCCTCCGGCGGCTTCGGCGGAATGACGCTGCGCGCGATCGCGGGGGACGGCGTCGACGGGCTCGTCCTCGACGCCGACGCGCGCGTCGCCCCCGAGCGCATCGTGCTCGGCGGCGCGCGCGCCTTCGACGACGAGGAGCGCCGCTACATCGACGAGCACGGCGTCGCCACCCTGACGGTCGAGGACCTCTCGGATCCGACCGTCGTCATCTCCGCCCTCGAGGCGACCGGCGCCTCGCGGGTGTTCGTGCACGTCGACCTCGACGTGCTCGACCCCTCGGCGCTCGCGGGCCTGTCGTACCCGCTGCCGTTCGGCATCGACGCGCCGGCCCTCGCCGCCGTGCTGCGGGCCGTGGCCGCCCGGTTCCCGCTCGCCGGGGCGACGATCGCCGGCTTCGCCCCCGGCTCGCCGCTCGCGGCCGAAGACGACCTCCCGACGATCCTGCGCCTCGTCGGCGCGCTCACCTCCGGCGAGCGCGCCGCGTGAGGGCCCCCGATGCCGCGACCCCTGCCCGGGGGCGCGAGCCGCGGCTGCGGCTCCGGCTGGTGGACTCCCCCGTGAGCCGTGCCGGCTACTGGTACGCGACCGCGGTCGGCTTCGTCTGGGGCTCGATCTGGTCGACCGGTCGCGTCGAGCGCCGCAACGGCCTGTGGGTGTTCCAGGGCATGCCGAAGTGGACCTTCGGCCGGGGCGGGTCCTGCGTCGGCGGCTGCTACCTGACCGACCGGAACGTCGGCCCGCGCGTGCTCGTGCACGAGGCGATCCACCGTGAGCAGTGGCGCCGCTACGGCATGCTCTTCCCGCTGCTGTACCTCGTCGCGGGCCGCGACCCGCTGCGCAACCGCTTCGAGGTCGAGGCCGGGCTCGAGGACGGCGGCTACCTGCCGCGCCGCCGCTGAGTCCGTTCGACGACGTGAACGGCCCGGATGCCTCGTGGCGAGGCATCCGGGCCGGATCGTGTCGTGGGCGGCGCGTCGGCTACTGCTCGACGACGCCCGCGATGGCGTCGACGAGGGCCGGCAGTCCGCCCTTCCAGTCGAAGCTCAGCGCGGTGGGCGGCGAGACCGACGACACGGTGACCGGGTCGTAGACCTGCGCGACCCTGCCCGCGGCGACGGCCGGGATGGCCTGCAGCTCGGGCTTGGCGAGGAAGGCGTCGGCCTCCTCCTTGCTGTTCGAGTAGCTCACGATGAAGTCGGCGTCGAGCTGGTCGAGCTGCTCGTAGCTCAGCTCGTAGAAGAAGCCGCCGTCGGAGTCGTCGAGCTCGGCGACGCTCGGGGCCACCTCGAGGCCGAGGTCGGTGAGCACCTCGATGCGCGAGTCGGCCTCGGTGTAGACGTAGAGGAATCCATCGCCGTCCCAGACGCCCGCGAAGGTCTTGCCGGCGAAGTCGGGGTGGGCGGCTGCGGTCTCGGCGAGGCCGTCGGAGATCTTCGTCAGCAGCGCGTCGCCCTCGGCCGCGAGGCCCAGCGCCTCGGCGGTGATGCGGATCTCCTCGTCCCACGGGGTCGTCCAGGGCGCTTCGGGGTAGGCGACGACGGGGGCGATCTCGGAGAGCGTGTCGTACTGCTCTTCGGTGAGGCCGGAGTACGGCGCGAGGATCAGGTCGGGCGCCGCCTCGATGAACTCCTCGTAGGGCACGGTGGCGCCGCCCTCGGGGTCGCTGAGGAGCGCAGGCAGCTCTTCGCCCGCTTCCTCGTAGGCCGCCTCGACCCAGGGCAGGTAGTTGCCCTCGCCGACGGTCCAGACCTGTTCGGCGATCGCCACGGGGTAGACGCCGAGGGCGACTGCGGCCTCGGTCGAGCCCCAGCCCCACGTCGCGACGCGCTCGGGGGCCTCGTCGACGACGGTCTCGCCGAAGGCGTGCTCGATCGTGACGGGGAAGCCCTCGCCGGCCGGGGCCGCGGCCGATCCCTCGGTGTCGGTGCTGCCGCCCGCGCAGGCGGACAGGGCGAGGGCGGTGACGGCGGCGCCGGCCACGGCGATCAGGGAACGTCGAAGACGCACAGGGGACTCCTCGGTCGAAGGGGTTGGATAAGGCGAGCCTAACCTAACTCACGGTGAAGATCGAAGTGGACGTCACACTCCGTCGTCGACCGGTTGCCCCGCGTGGAACCGCCCGATGGGGACGATCATCGGCCCGCCCGACACCGGGTCGTCGACGACCTCGGCGGCCAGCCCGAACGCCTCCCGCACGACGTCGCGGGTGAGCACCGCGCCCGGTGCTCCCTCGGCGACCACCCGACCCGCCGCCATGACGACGAGGTGGTCGGCGTAGCGGGCCGCCAGATTGAGCTCGTGCAGCACCATCACGACGGTGGTGCCCCGCTCGCGGTTCAGCGCGGTGAGCAGGTCGAGCAGCTCGAGCTGATGGGTGACGTCGAGGTACGTGGTCGGCTCGTCGAGCAGCATGATCTCGGGCTGCTGGGCGAGCACCATGGCGATCCACACCCGCTGGCGCTGGCCCCCCGAGAGCTCGTCGACGCCGCGGTCGGCGAGATCGGCGACGCCGGTGGCGGCGAGCGCCTCGGCCACCACCCGGTCGTCGTCGCTGGAGTGCCGGCCGAACCAGCCCTGGTGGGGGAAGCGCCCCCGCCCCACGAGGTCGGCGACGCGCACGCCGTCGGGTGCGACCGAGGACTGCGGCAGCACGCCGAGCCTGCGCGCGAAGTCGCGCCGAGGCATCCGCGCGGCGTCGTGCCCGTCGAGGAGCACCCGCCCCGCCTCGAGGGGGTGCAGCCGGGCGAGCCCGCGCAGCAGCGTCGACTTGCCGCACGCGTTGGGTCCGACGATCGCGGTGATGCGGCCGCCGGGCAGCTCGAGCGACAACCCGTCGACGATGCGGCGGCCGTCGTAGCCGAGGGCGACG
>JBDIAF010000200.1:0-4212 GCA_039812245.1 Agromyces sp.
CGATCCCCTGGCACAGCGACCCGTTCTGGAGCCACATCGCGATCGCGACCATGGTGAACTTCCGCTGGACCGGCTACAACACCCTCATCCTGCTCGCCGCGATGCAGGCGATCCCGCGCGAGTCCTACGAGGCCGCCGCGATCGACGGCGCCGGTCGCATCCGCCAGTTCTTCGCGATCACCGTGCCGAGCCTCAAGCCCACCCTCGTCTTCGTGATCATCACCTCGACCATCGGGGGCCTCCAGATCTTCGACGAGCCCCGCATGTACGACCAGTACGGCACGGGCGGCGCCGACTCGCAGTGGCTCACGATCACCCTCTACCTCTACGACATCGGCTGGGGCCAGTGGAACTTCGGTCGCGCCGCCGCGCTCGCCTGGATCCTCTTCCTCATCATCCTGCTGATCGGCGTGGTCAACCTGCTGATCACCAGACGCAGCATCCGCGACGAAGGAGGCGCACGATGACCGCCACCGAGCAGGCCGGCACCGATCGGACCGGCACCGAGTCGACCAGCACCAGGGCGATCCTCGAGGCCGAGGCCCTCACCGGGCGCTCGGGCTGGATCGCCCGGCCCGGCCGCTCGGGCCGCGGACCCTCCCGGCGCTCGATCCGCATCCGCGGCAGCCGCCCCGGCTGGTTCGTCTACGCCGTGCTCGCGATCGTGCTCGGCTCGGCGGTCTTCCCCTTCTACTGGTCGTTCCTCATCGGCTCGGGCGACGCCTCGACGATCCGCGACCCGAACATGTCGTGGATCCCGGGCGGCAACTTCCTCGAGAACGCGGCGACGGTCGTGAACGACCCGGCCGTCAACTTCTGGAAGGCGCTGTGGAACTCGATCCTGAGCTCCGCGCTCATCGCCGCCTCGGTCGTCTTCTTCTCGACGCTCGCCGGCTGGGCGTTCGCGAAGCTGCGCTTCCGGGGCTCGAAGTGGCTGCTCGTCTTCGTCGTCGCGACCATGGCGGTGCCGACCCAGCTCGGCGTCGTCCCGCTGTACATCCTCTTCGCCGACCTCGGCTGGACGGGCAGCCTCGGCGCGATCATCGTGCCGGCCCTCACGAGCGCCTTCGGCGTGTTCTGGATGACCCAGTACCTGCAGCAGTCGGTGCCCGACGAGCTCATCGAGGCCGCCCGGGTCGACGGCGCGAGCTCGTTCCGCACCTTCCTGACCGTCGGCCTGCCCGCCGCGCGGCCCGCGGCCGCGATGCTGGGCCTGTTCACCTTCGTGTCGGCCTGGAACAACTTCTTCTGGCCGTTCATCGTGCTCGACCGCAACGACCCGACCCTGCCGGTGGCGCTGTCGCTGCTGCAGTCGAACCACTTCGTCGACTACTCGATCGTGCTCGCGGGCGTGCTGCTGTCGACGATCCCCCTGTTGATCCTCTTCGTCTTCGCCGGAAAGCAGCTCGTGAGCGGCATCATGGCAGGAGCAGTGAAGGGATGACCATCGAACTCCGAGAGGACCTTCCCATGACCGACACGCAGCTGCCCTCGACCGATCCGACCGCGCGACCGGATGCCTCGCGCCGACGCTTCCCCGAGGCCTTCCTGTTCGGCGCCGCCACCGCGGCGTACCAGATCGAGGGCGCCGCCTTCGAAGACGGCCGCACCGCCTCGATCTGGGACGCCTTCACCCGTGTGCCCGGCGCCGTCACCGGCGGCGACACGGGCGACGTCGCGTGCGACCACTACCACCGCATGCCGCAGGACGTCGCGCTGATGCAGGAGCTCGGCCTCGAGACCTACCGCTTCTCGACCTCGTGGGCGCGCGTGCGCCCCGACGGCGGCGCGGTGAACCCGGCCGGCGTCGACTTCTACTCGCGCCTCGTCGACGAACTGCTCGGCGCGGGCATCAAGCCGTGGCTCACGCTCTACCACTGGGACCTGCCGCAGGCGCTCGAGGAGCGCGGCGGCTGGACGAACCGCGACACGGCGTTCCTGTTCCGCGACTACGCGCTGACCATGCACGAGGCGCTCGGCGACCGCGTCGAGGTGTGGACGACCCTCAACGAGCCGTGGTGCTCGTCGTTCCTCTCGTACACGGGCGGCGAGCACGCCCCGGGCCACCAGAGCGCGGCCGAGGGGCTGCTTGCCTCGCACCACCTGCTGCTCGGGCACGGCCTCGCCGTGCAGGCGCTGCGGGAGCGCGACGCGTCGCTGAACCTCGGCATCACCCTGAACCACACCGTGGCCGACCCCGCCGATCCGGAGAACCCCGCCGACGTCGACGCCGCTCGCCGCCTCGACGGCCAGCACAACCGCTGGTTCCTCGACCCGCTGTTCCGCCAGAGCTACCCGGCCGACGTCGTCGAGGACATCCGGGCGGTCGACCCCGCCGCCGCCGCCCGCTTCGAGGCGGCCGTGCAACCCGGCGACCTCGCGACGATCGCGACCCCCATCGACACGCTGGGCGTCAACTACTACCAGGGCGACCTGGTCTCGGCCGAGGCCCCGTCGCCCGAGCTGACCCCGCCCTCGGGCGGCCCGGGGAACCCCCGCCCGACGCGCAGCCCCTTCCCCGCGCCCGACGGCATCCACGGCGTCGAGCGAGGCCTGGCCCGCACCGCGCAGAACTGGGAGGTGCAGCCAGAGGGGCTCACCCGCCTGCTGCGCCGCATCTGGGACGACTACGCCCGCGAGGCCGGCGTCGTGCTCTACGTCACCGAGAACGGGGCGGCGTACGACGACCAGGTGCTGCCCGACGGGGCCGGAGGCATCCGGGTCGACGACCTCGACCGGGCCGAGTTCCTGCGGGCGCACCTGGGCGCGACCCTCGACGCGGCGGAGGCCGGCGTCGACGTGCGCGGCTTCTTCTACTGGTCGCTCATGGACAACTTCGAGTGGGCCTGGGGCTACGCCAAGCGCTTCGGCATCGTGCACGTCGACTACGACACCCAGGTGCGCACCATCAAGGCCTCCGGCCGCGAGTACGCCCGCATCATCCGCGAGCGGGCGCTGTAGCAGCCCGCCGAAACCCGATCCGACGTCGCCCGCATTTCATCGAATGCGGGCGACGTCGGGTTCGGGGCCGGACCCGACACGAGACCTAGACTGACGACATGGCCAAGGATGCCTCGGGCGGAGCGCCCACGCTCGAGATGGTCGCACGCGCGGCCGGCGTCTCGCGCGCCACCGTGAGCCGAGTGGTGAACGGCTCGCCGAAGGTGAGCCCCGAGGTCGTCGAGGCGGTCAACGCCGCGGTCGCCGAGCTGCGCTACGTGCCGAACCGGGCCGCCCGCTCGCTCGCGCGACGCGCCTCGAACGCGATCGCCCTGGTGGTGCCCGAGGACGTCACCGTCTTCTTCGGCGACCCGTACTTCGCCGCGATCGTGAAGGGCATCACGAGCCGCATCGACGACAGCGAGTACGTGCTCAACCTGCTCGTGGCCTCGTCGGACCCGCGGCACAAGGCGCGCGGCTACCTCGAGTCGGGCGTGGTCGACGGTGCGATTGTGATCTCGCATCACGCCGGCGACGACCTCTTCGCCGAGGGCGCAGCGGTTCCCGTCGTCTACGGCGGCCGGCCGAGCGCGGACGTCGCCGCCGACGCCTACTTCGTCGACGTCGACAACGAGGCCGCCGCGGCCGACGGCGCCCGGCACCTCATCGGCCTCGGCCGCACGCGCATCGGCTCGGTCACCGGCCCCCTCGACATGCCCGCCGGCGTCGACCGCCTGACCGGCTTCGTGCGGGCCCTCGAGGAGGCCGGCCTGCCGACGGACCTCGTCGAGAACGGCGACTTCACGGTCGAGGGCGCCGCAGCCGCGACCCGGCGGCTGCTCGACCGCGTGGGCGACGGCTCCGACGGGCGCCCGGCCGGCATCGACGCGTTGTTCGTCGCGAGCGACCTCATGGCGACGGGGGTGCTGCCCGTCCTCGCCGAGCGGGGGCTCTCGGTGCCGGGCGACGTCGCGGTGGTCGGGTTCGACGACAGCCCGGCGGCGCTCCGTGCCGGGGTGCCCCTCACGACCGTGGCGCAGCCTTCCGAGGAGCAGGGCAGCCTCATGGCCGAGCTGCTCATCCGCCTCATCGCCGGCGACGGCTCGGTGCCGAAGCAGACGATCCTGCCGACGGCGCTCGTCGTCCGCGAGTCGGCGTAGGCGCGCCCGCCGGGCCGGCCGCGCCTTGCAGCGCCTTGCAGCGCCTGCGCCACGTTGTCGCGCCTGCGCCACGTTCGAACCCCGCGCACGTGCGCTGCCGCGGCGGGCCGCT
>JBDIAF010000201.1:0-4172 GCA_039812245.1 Agromyces sp.
GACTTCGAGCCGTTCGACATCGAGGGCGCGCCCGAACTGCCGGTCGAGCGCTACCTCGACCGCGAGCTCAGCTGGCTCGCGTTCAACCAGCGCGTCCTGGAGCTCGGCGAGGACCCCCTCGTGCCCGCGCTCGAGCGCGCGAACTTCCTCGCCATCTTCGCCTCGAACCTCGACGAGTTCTTCATGGTGCGCGTCGCGGGCCTGAAGCGGCGCATCGACACCGGGCTCGCCGTGCCGACGAACGTCGGCCGCGCCCCGATCGACGTGCTCGACGACATCTCGCGCACGGCGCACGAGCTGCAGGAGCGCCACGCCCTCGCGTTCCAGGAGCTCGTCCGGCCGGACCTGGCCGCCCACGGCGTGCGCATCGTCGGCTGGGACGAGCTGGGCGCCTCCGAGCAGGCGCACCTGCACGAGTACTTCTCGCAGCAGATCTTCCCCGTCCTGATGCCCCTCGCGGTCGACCCCGCGCACCCCTTCCCCTACATCTCGGGCCTCTCGCTGAACCTCTCGGTGCGGGTGCGCAACTCGAAGACGGGCCGCCAGGAGTTCGCGCGCGTGAAGGTGCCGCAGATGCTGCACCGCTTCGTGCGCGTCGACCCCGCCGAGTCGGTCGAGGACGCCAGGTACCTCCCCCTCGAGGAGCTCATCGCCACGCACCTCGGCGATCTCTTCCCTGGCATGGAGATCGTCGAGCACCACGTCTTCCGCGTCACCCGCAACGAGGACGTGGAGATCGAGGAGGACGAGACCGAGAACCTCATCCAGGCCCTCGAGAAGGAGCTGCGCCGTCGCCGCTTCGGCCCGCCGATCCGGCTCGAGGTCTCGAACGACATGGACGAGGTCACCCTGGGCCTCCTCGTCCGCGAGCTCGACATCACCGAGCGCGAGGTCTACCGGCTGCCGGCGCCGCTCGACCTCGGCGGGCTCTTCGACCTGTCGCGGCTCGACCGGCCCGAGCTGCACTACCCGCCGCGGGTGCCCACCACGAACCCGCAGCTCCTGCCGAGCGAGCCGAACCGGCCGGCCGACATCTTCAAGGCGGTCGCCCGGCGCGACGTGCTGCTGCACCACCCGTACGAGTCGTTCTCCACGAGCGTGGTCGCCTTCCTCGAGCAGGCCGCCGCCGACCCCGACGTGCTCGCGATCAAGCAGACGCTCTACCGCACCTCGGGCGACAGCCCGATCGTCGAGGCGCTCATCGACGCGGCCGAGGCCGGCAAGCAGGTGCTCGCCCTGGTCGAGATCAAGGCGCGCTTCGACGAGCAGGCGAACATCAGCTGGGCGCGCAAGCTCGAGAAGGCGGGCGTGCACGTCGTGTACGGCCTCGTCGGGCTGAAGACCCACTGCAAGCTCGCCCTCGTGATCCGCCAGGAGAAGGGCGGACTGCGCCACTACAGCCACATCGGCACGGGCAACTACAACCCGAAGACGAGCCGCATCTACGAGGACCTGGGCCTGCTCACCGCCGACGACCAGGTCGGCAAGGACCTGACCCGCCTCTTCAACGAGCTGAGCGGCTACGCGATCGAGAAGAAGTTCAAGCGCCTGCTCGTCGCCCCGCTGCACCTGCGCAAGGGGCTGCTGAAGCTCATCGCCGCCGAGACCCGCGCGGCCGAGGCGGGCCGCGCTTCTGGCATCCGGATCAAGGTGAACTCGATGGTCGACGAGGCGATCATCGACGCGCTCTACCGGGCCTCGAACGCGGGCGTGCCGGTCGAGGTGTGGGTGCGCGGCATCTGCAGCCTGCGACCCGGCATCCCCGGGCTCAGCGAGAACATCCGGGTGCGCTCGATCCTCGGGCGCTACCTCGAGCACTCCCGCATCTTCTCCTTCGCCGGCGACGGCGACCCGCAGGTGTACATCGGCTCGGCCGACATGATGCACCGCAACCTCGACCGCCGCGTCGAGGCGCTCGTGCGCCTGACCGACCCCGACCACCTCGCCGAGATCGAGTCGCTCTTCGACCAGGCGATGGACGAGCGCACGAGCTCGTGGCATCTCGACGGCGAGGGCGTCTGGACCCGGCACGCCATCGACGCCGAGGGGCGGCCGCTCGTCGACCTGCAGAATAGCCTCATGCAGCAGATCGCCCATCGACCGCGCGCCCACCGTCCGCTGACCGGGAAGCGCCGGTGAGCCAGAGCGCCCAGACGGCCGTCTACGCAGCCGGCGCCGTGTGCTGGCGCCTGATCGACGGCAAGGTGCACGTGCTGGTCATCCACCGCACCGTGTACGGCGACGTGACGATCCCGAAGGGCAAGGTCGACCCCGGAGAGTCGCTGCCGCAGACCGCCGTGCGCGAGATCGAGGAGGAGACGGGGCTGAGGGTCGCCCTCGGCGCGCCCCTCGGCGTCTCGCGCTACCCGCTGCCCTCCGGTCGCGAGAAGATCGTGCACTACTGGGCCGCCGAGGTGAGCGAGCAGGCCGTGCAGCGCTCCACCTTCCGCCCGAACGGCGAGGTCGCCGCGCTCGAGTGGGTGACGATCAAGCGGGCCCGCGGATACCTGAGCTACGCGCCCGACGTCGAGATCCTCGACGCCTTCGCCGCCCTCGTCGAGCAGGGCGTGCTCACGACGTTCTCGATCACGGTGCTGCGCCACGGCAAGGCGGTCGCCCGCTCCGAGTGGGACGGCGCCGACCAGGCGCGCCCCCTCGCCGTGCGCGGCGTCAGCCAGGCGGCCGCCCTCGTCGAGACGCTCGGGGCGTGGGCGCCGCGGCGGATCGTGTCGAGTCCGGCCGTGCGCTGCGTCACGACCGTCACCCCCTTCTCCGCCGCCACGGGCGTGCCGATCAAGCGCGACGAGGGCATCAGCCAGGATGCCTGGGCGCGAGGCGAGGCCGAGATCCGCCGCGTCGTGGGCAAGCGCGTCCGCGTCGGCAAGTCGGCGATCCTCTGCACCCACGGGCCGCTGCTCGCCGAGGTGCTGCGCGAGATCGCGCTCGCCACGGGCACGCCGCTCGGCAGCTACGCCAGCGACGCCGCCCAGCTCCAGCCCGGCGCGTTCAGCGTCGTGCACCTCTCGGCGACGAATCCGTCGTCGGGGATCATCGCGATCGAGACCCACGCCGCGCGCGCCTGAGCGGGCACGCGTCGGCCGATCCGATCCCGCACGCGCGACGTGCGTTGACATTCCGTTCACCTCTCGTTCACCGACGGGGCGGATGCTCGTCATCCGAGGCGCTTAGCGTCACCAGCATCGGGCCTCACACCGGGTCCGGAACCCTGCAAACGATCCCTGAAGGGAACACAGTGAACGTCTCACGTCTCGGCCGCGCTGCGGTCGTCGCGGCGGTCGCCGCCATCGCGCTCAGCTCCTGCGCCGCGAACGAGGGCGGCTCGAACGAGCCCACCGAGTCCGCTTCCACGCTCTCGGGCACCATCGACGCCGCGGGCGCCTCGTCGCAGGGCTCGGCCCAGGAGGCCTGGGTCGCCGCCTTCCAGACCGCGAACCCCGACGTCACGATCAACTACGACCCCTCGGGCTCGGGCGCCGGCCGCGAGGCCTTCATCGCCGGCGGCGTCGACTTCGCCGGCAGCGACTCGTACCTGAACGACGAGGAGCTCGCGGGTTCCTTCGCCGCGTGCGCGCCCGACACCAAGGCCATCGACCTGCCCGTCTACATCTCGCCGATCGCCGTGATCTACAACGTCGAGGGCGTCGACGAGCTGAACCTCGACGCGGCGACGCTCGCGAAGATCTTCAAGGGCGACATCACCACCTGGAACGACCCGGCGATCGCCGCGCTCAACCCGGGCGCCACGCTGCCCGCCGCGAACATCACCGCCGTGCACCGCTCGGACGACTCGGGCACCACGAAGAACTTCGCGGACTACCTGAACCAGAACGCCCCCGAGGTGTGGGCCGAGAAGCCCTCCGACACCTTCCCGTACCAGACCGGTGAGGGCGCCCAGGGCACCTCGGGCGTGGTCGACGCCGTCACCAACGGCGTGAACACCATCGGCTACGCGGATGCCTCGCGCGCGGGCGACCTCGGCGTCGCGAACATCAAGGTGGGCGACGAGTTCGTCGCCTTCACCCCCGAGGCGGCCGCCGCGGTCGTCGCCGAGTCGCCCCTCGTCGAGGGCCGCGAGGCGAACGACCTCGCCATCGCGCTCGACCGCAAGACCACCGACCCGAGCCACTACCCGCTCGTGCTCGTGAGCTACG
>JBDIAF010000202.1:0-4171 GCA_039812245.1 Agromyces sp.
AGGCGCCCGAGGCGGCTCCGGCGTCGGCGACGGGCACGGTCGCGAGGGCGACGTCGATCAGCGGGATGATGAGCAGCGCGAGGCCGAGGCCCGCGAGCAGCATCGGCATCACCGCCTGCCAACCCGTGAAGCCGGCGCCGCCGCCGGCGACCGCGGCGAGGGTCCAGAGCATGCCGGCCGCCATCGTCACGGCGCCCGCGGTGACGAGCAGCTTCCCGACTCGCGGCACGAGGGGGACGGCGACGGCGGTGCCCGCCATGGCGCCCAGGCTGAAGGCCAGCAGCGTGAGGCCGGCGCCGAGCGCGTCGAAGCCGAGGGCGAGCTGCAGATAGAGGATGAGCGGCAGGCTGAACGCGTTCATGGCGCCCTGGAAGGCGGCCTGGGTGACGAGGCCGGCCGAGAAGCCGCGGTCGCGGAACAGCGGCATCGGCAGCAGGGCGGAGCCGTCGCGGCGCATCCGGCGGATGGAATGCGCGACGAACCAGGCCGCGAACCCGGCGCCCGCCGCGACGACGAGCCACAGCCAGGCCGGCCAGCCGAGGGAGCGTCCCTCGATGAGCGGCACCATGAAGCAGGCGACGGTCAGCGTCAGCAGCGCCACCCCCGGCAGGTCGAGCCGCATGGGGCGCTCGGAGCGGGTGTCGGGCACGAAGCGGGCGGCGAGCGCGAAGATCACGATGCCGACCGGCACGTTGAGCAGGAAGATGCTCCGCCACCCGAGCCCCCACAGGTCGGCGTCGACGAGCCAGCCGCCGAGCACCGGGCCGATGACGGCGGCGAGCCCGCTGACGCCGCCGATGATGCCGAAGATCGGCGCGCGCTCGCGCGGCGCGAACAGCGCCTGCACGCTCGCCAGCAGCTGGGGCACCATGAGGGCGGCGAACAGACCCTGCACGATGCGCAGCGCGACGAGCGCCTCGCCCGACCAGGCGGCGGCCGCGGCGGCGGAGACGAGCGTGAAGCCCGCGACGCCGACGAGGAAGACCCGTCGGCGACCGAGGATGTCGCCGAGGCGCCCGCCGGTGACGAGGGCGACCGCGAAGGCGAGCATGTAGCCCGAGACGATCCATTCGAGCGCAGCCGGGCTCGCGTCGAGGTCGTGCCCGATCGCGGGCAGGGCGACCTGCACGATGGTCACGTCGAGGAGGTCCATGAACGAGGCGAACAGCAGGATGCCGACGGCGAGGCCGCGACGGGGGTGGTTGTTCATCGGCGTCGTTCCTTCCTAGAATGAAGTGTTTCCGAAGCGGAGTATTTCCGAAACGGGATTATCCCGATGTGGGAAGAATAGGTGGAGGGGTGCGACGATGTCAAGCAGGGCGGAGCTGACCGCGGGCATGCTCGACCGCATCCAGCGCTTCATCGGCTCGGCGGTGCTCACCAACGAGCGCATCGCCCGCTCGCTCGGCATCAACGTGGTCGACCTGCAGGCGTTCGGCATGATCGCCCGCGCCGGCGCACCGCTCACGGCGGGGGAGGTGAGCCAGCTCACCGAGCTGCCGACGAGCACCACCACGCGCGTGCTCGACCGGCTCGAGAAGCACGGCTTCATCGTGCGCGAGACCGACCCGGGCGACCGGCGCCGCGTGGTCGTGCGGGTCGCGGGCGACCCGACGGCGCTGTTCGGGCGGGGCGGCGCCGATGATCCGTACGCCGACATCTTCGAGGGCATGCGGCGGGTGCACGAGCAGTTCACCGTCGACGAGCTCGCGGTCGTCGCGCGGTACTTCGACGCCATGGAGCAGAGCCCTCCGGCCGGTGGGGGATCGACCGCCGGCAGCGCCGCCTCCACCGAGGGCGGGGCGGCGTCCACGGCCGGGGCATAGCCTCGCCGAACTAGGCTGAGGGCCGTGGCACGACCCAGACCCCAGCGACGCAGCCCTCAGCGAACCGACCCCGCCGACCTCGCCCGCCGCAGCCGCACGCACGGCCGCAGCGGCAATCCCGCGAAGGCCGCATCGGGCCCCGCGGTGCAGCGCGGCCCGGCGACCTTCGGCGACTGGGTCTCGGGCGCGCGGCTGCGGACGCTGCCCCTCGCGATCGCCCCGGTCGCGCTCGGCACGGGCGCCGGCGTCGTCGCACTCGGCGCGGGCATGTGGCATCCGACCCGCGCCGTGCTCGCGCTCGTCGTCGCGCTCGCGCTGCAGATCGGCGTGAACTACGCCAACGACTACTCCGACGGGGTGCGCGGCACCGACGAGCATCGCGTCGGGCCCGCCCGACTCACGGGCGCCGGCATCGCGAAGCCGAAGCACGTGCTCGCCGTCGCGCTCGCCTTCTTCGCGCTCGCGGCGCTCGCCGGCCTCGCCCTCGTCGTTATCACCCAGCAGTGGTGGCTCATCGCGGTGGGCGCCGTCGCGATCGTCGCGGCCTGGTTCTACACGGGCGGCAAGCGTCCGTACGGCTACCTCGGGCTCGGCGAGCTGTTCGTCTTCGTGTTCTTCGGGCTCGTCGCGACCGCGGGGTCGGCCTTCGTGCAGGCGCTCGACGTGAACCTCGAGGCCTGGCTCGGCGGCGTCGGCGTCGGGCTCCTCGCGTGCGCGGTGCTCATGGCCAACAACCTGCGCGACGTCGTGCAGGACCGGGCCTCGGGCAAGCGCACCCTCGCCGTGCTCGTCGGCCCGACGGTCGGACGCATCCTCTTCTGCGTGTTCATGCTCGCGCCGTTCGCGATCGCGGTGTTCTGGGCGCTGTTCTACCCGACGGCGTGGCTCGTGCTCTTCGCCCTGCTCGCCGCACTGCCCGCGTGCGTCATCGTGGTCGCGGCCCGCTCGCCGCGCGAGCTGATCATCGCCCTGCAGCTGGCGAGCCTCACGGCCCTCGCCTACGGGGTCGGGCTGGGGCTCGTCTTCGCGCTGTAGCGGGCGGCCGGCTACTCGGTCGTGCGCTCGGCCGCGCTCGCCGGGTGCTCGGACGCCTCGACCGCGGCGTCCTCGGCCGCGTCGTCGTCGCGCACGACGGGCTGCTCGCGGTGGCGGGCCGCGTAGAGCTCGCTCGACATGGCCTCGCGCGGCCGGCGCAGCAGCAGCAGGGAGGCGCTCAGCCCGAACACGGCGGCGAGGACCGCCGACACCCACACGTTGACGCCCGCGATGAGCAGCACCGCGAGCGGTGCCGCGAACAGCACGATGCGCAGTGCGGTGTACCAGATCCAGACGGGCACCGATTTCACCCTGACAGTGTAGGCGCGGTGCCTGAGCGCCGCCTCCCAGCCGGACGGCTGCCCGGCTCACAGCCGCCCGTGAGCTGGCGCGCCTAGACTGGGATCATGCCGAGGCTCGCTGTCATCGTCGTGGCAGCCGCGATCGTCTTCTGGATCTACACGATCGTCGATTGCGCGCTGTTCGATCGCCTGCGCGTGCGCGGCCTCGCCAAGGGCTGGTGGGTCGCGATCGTCGTGCTGCTGCCCGTCGTCGGCGGCGTGCTCTGGCTCGTGATCGGGCGGGGGCGCCGAGGGGCCCGCAGCCACGGCGGCCAGCTCGCCCCCGACGACGATCCCGAGTTCCTTCGGGGCCTGCGCGCCGATGCGCGACAGGAGGAGCGGATCCGGCGCCTCGAGCAGGAGCTCGCCGAGCTCGACGACGAATCGGATGCCTCGGGCTCCGCCGACGGCGACCGACCGGCAGAACCCGGAGACCCCGGCGCGGGGCATCCCAGCCGCGGCGACCGCGGCCCGCGCGACGCACCCGACTCGGGCGACTCGCCCGGCCGGTCGCATGACTGAGCGCCCGCAGAGTCCGGCCAGCGCCTTCGCCGTCGCCCTGTTCGCCGAGTTCGAGCGGCTCGGCGTCAGCGACGTCGTCGTCGCACCGGGCTCGCGCTCGCAGGCACTCGCCCTCGCGGCGGCCGAGTTCGAGCGCGCCGGCCGCCTGCGGGTGCACGTGCGCATCGACGAGCGCGGCGCGGCGTTCCTCGCGCTCGGACTCGCGGTGGAGACGGGCCGCCCGGCGGTGGTCGTGGCGACCTCGGGCACCGCGATCGCGAACCTGCACCCCGCCGTGCTCGAGGCCCACCACGCCGGAGTGCCCCTCGTCGTCGCCTCGGCCGATCGCCCGGCGGAGCTCCGGGGCATCCGATCGAACCAGACCACGATGCAGCCCGGCATCTTCGCGGGGGCGGTGCGGCTCGAGCGCGACGTGGCCGCGCCCGAGGGCGCGCCCGGCGACCGCGA
>JBDIAF010000203.1:0-4171 GCA_039812245.1 Agromyces sp.
GTAGAAGAGGGCGCCGAAGTCGGAGGCCTGCATCTCGTCGATCTCGATGTCGAGGCCGAACTGCTCGCCGGCGCTCTGGATGATGGCCGCGGTCTGCTGGAACTCCTTCGCACCGGCGGGCACCGCGAGCACCAGCGGGGTGCTCACGTCCTCGCCGCTCTCGGCGACGAGCCGCTTCGCCGCCTCGATGTCGACCTCGGGCTCGGGGAGCGCGTCGTAGCCCGCCTGGTAGATCGCGGCACCCTCGAGGGACTGGAACGAGAACTCCGGCACGATCGTCTTCTGGATGGTGCCGAGGCCGTTGACGACGGTCTGGAGGTACTGCTCTCGGTCGATCGCGAGGCTCAGCGCCTGCCTGATCTTCGGGTTCGCCGCCGCGCCGGTCGCCGACGCCGGCCCGAAGCTGTACGAGGCGGTCGAGTGGCCGACCGTGAGCGTGCCGGCGCCGTCGCCCTCGTAGACCGCCCGCGAGCTCGGGGCGACGTTGATCGCACCGTCGATCTCGCCCTGCGTGAGGGCGGTGGCGAGCGTCGAGCCGTCGCTGACGAAGGTGTACTTGAGCGTCTTCACGAGGGGAGGGGCGTTCCAGTAGTCCTCGTTCGCGGTCGTGACGATCTCGCTGCCCGGCTGCCAGCCGCCTCGTGCCAGCTCGTAGGGGCCCGTGCACATCAGCCCGCCCTCCGGCGTGCCGAGCGCCGGGCCGGCCGCCTCGCCGAAGGCCTTCTGCATCACCGCGCCGCCCTGCCCGGCGAGGGCGTCGCGGAAGGTCGAGTCGGGGGCGGTGAAGTGCACCGTGACCTCGTTCGGCCCGGTCGCGACGATGCCGGCCGCCGGGTCGGGAACGACCAGCGCGAACGCGCCGAACCACTGCGAGGCCGGGTCCAGGTTCCGCTGCAGGCTGTAGACCACGTCGTCCGCCGTGACCGGGCTGCCGTCCCAGAAGGAGACGTCGCCACGCAGCTCGATGACGAAGGTCACCGGGTCGACGAACTCGGCGCTCGTCGCGATGCCGGGCTCGACCCCGAAGTCGGGCTGCAGCGACAGCAGGTTGTCGCACAGGTTCGGGATGATCAGGTTGGCCGAGGCCGCCGGATCGAGCGTTGCGGGCTCGCCCTCGACGATCGCCCAGGTGACCTCGTCGACCGGCTTCGTCCCCGCGGGCAGCGAGTCTACGAGGGTGACGTCCGCGACGTCTCCGTCGACGTCGCCTCCGTCTCGAGGGGTGCATCCGGTGAGCGCGAGCATCGCGACGCAGGCGACGGCGCCGACCCCGAGGGCCGGGCGACGCAGTGCCGATCGGTGGTGACCGGTTCGCTTCATGATGGTGTCCGTTCGGTGGGTGGATGGGAGGGGATCAGGCGAGGAGGAAGACGCGGATGCAGACCTGGCCGTCCTCGTCTCGGGCGAGTCCGACGAACTGGTTCTCGGCCAGCCAGCGATGTGCGGGGGCGTCGGTCTGGAACACGGGGGCGGTGCGGAAGTACAGTCCGGGCTCGTCCTCGGGGACGTTCTCGCCGCGCTCCATCCGCTCCATCACCTCGGGCGTGGCGCGGAAGTAGCCGCGGTTCAGGATGTCGATGACCGCGCCGTCGTCGGCGCGGATGAGGTAGCGGGCCTCGAGCTGGGCAGTGCCGAAGCGTTCGACCGCCCAGTCGCCGCCGCCCGGGAGGACCTCGCCGCTGAGCCGGGGGCCGGCGACGCTGCCGCCCGAGACCGGGGTGAACGAGAGCCGCTCCTCGGGGCCGCGGCCGATGTGGAAGTCGGGGTCGATCGTGGCGCGGATCTCGAAGACGTACTCGAGCGCGGGCCAGGGCCCGGCGGCGGTGTCGCGTGCGGTCACGGCAGTTCTCCTTCGAGCACGGTGAGGGTGAGTGCGAAGCCGTCGGCGCCGCCGACGGCGAGCGATTGGGTGTTGACACGGGTCGGACCCCAGGTCCACGGATCGGCGCCCGTGCCGGTCTGGGGCAGGAACTCGGGGTAGTCGCTGCTCGACACGTGGACCCGCAGGCGGTGGCCGGCGCGCAGCCGGTAGCCGAGCTGGCCCAGGTCGATCTCGAGCACCCCGCCGTCGCTCGCTTCGAGCAGCTGCTGCTGACCGCGCGCGATGCGCAGCGCCGTGCCGTCGGGGGCGACGTCGAGCAGCCGCACGAAGCAGTCCATGACCGGACCGTCGGAGGCGACGGCCACCCGAGCGGAGACCGGCCCGGCGAGGTCGACGTCGGCGACGAGCGGCGGCGAGTCGAAGCGCAGCACATCGTCGCGCTCGCCGATGGGAGCCTCGTCGGGAAGGTGCAGCAGGAACGAGAAGGCATCGGGCACGCTCGAGGGCACGAGGTCGTCGGGGTCGTGCAGCCAGCCGAGCTCGGCGGCGTCGGCGGCGGGATCGGCCGCGAGGCATCCGTCGACCGTGCCGAAGCGCGTGACGCTGCGCGCGCCCGCCGGCGGCCAGCTCTCGGACTCGCGCATCCCCTCGGTGCCCGCGAGGTTCCAGCTGACCCGCGGAAGCTCCGCAGCTTGGCCGTTGCCCCGGACGAACACCTCGAAGAAGGCGAGGGCCGGGTCGAGGGTGCGGGGCAGCAGCGCGCGGATCTGCTCGTCGCTGCGTTCGGCGACGCGATCCTCGTCGGCCTCGAGCAGCTGGTAGCTCTCGTGGTCGATCGACTCGATGCGCAGGTAGTGGTGCGCGTCCCAGTTCGGCCGGCGGGCGATCCGCTCGACGTCGGCCCATGACAGGGGCGCGCAGTTGTCCCACCAGCCGATGGTGTGCAGCACCGGCACCGAGCGGCCCGCGAAGGGGTCGCCGTTCGGGAAGCGCGGCAGCAGCACCGGCCTCGGGTACCACTGGTCGTACGAGAGCCCGCGTCGGCCGACCTGCTCCATGAAGTCCTCGGCCTGCGCGGCGAAGTCGCGCCGCGACCAGTCGGGCTCCCACTGCAGCATGTCGTTCTCGAAGAACTGCGTGAGCGGGTACATGTAGGTGACGCCCCATTCGACGGCGCGCGTGCGCGATCCGTCGCCCCGAACGGGCTCGCCGAGCCCGGTGCCGGTGACCCGCGGCGCGATGGCCTTGAGCGCGGGATGCCCGCTCGCCGCGGCGGCCCACTGCGTGTAGCCGTAGTAGCTGTCGCCCCACATCGCCACGCGTCCGTTCGACCACGGCTGCCTGGTGATCCACTCGATGGTGTCGTAGCCGTCGTCGACCTCGTTGACGAAGAGCAGGGCGTCGCCCTCCGAACGGAACTTGCCGCGCACGTCCTGCGCGACGACGCGGTAGCCGCGCCCGGCGAGGTACTCGGCGACGAGCGGGATGAAGCAGTAGGCGCCCGACTTGTCGTAGGGCAGGCGGATGAGGATCGTGTCGCCCGGCGCGTCGTCGGAGTGGTCGGGAGCGCCCGGCAGGTAGACGTCGGCGGCGAGCAGCACCCCGTCGCGCATGCGGACCCGCACCGGGAACGAGAGCGGGCTCTCCGGCGCGGGCGGGATGCGCAGGATGTCGGGCATGTCACTCCTTCGAGACGTCCGTCGGCGCCGTCGGGCCGATTCGGTGACGGTCACGTTACGGACGTCGGAGTAAATAGTCAAGTCTGACTAGACTAATTTCCGCCTGCCAGTACACTCGGGCAGAGGCCAACGAAGGGGGAACGATCGATGGCACGTCCATCCGTCGCCGCCGAGCGCCGCGAGCAGATCCTCGACGCGACCATGGCGACCATCGCCGAGCACGGCATCCACGGCACGACGCTCGACCGCATCGCCGCGGCGACCGGCATGTCCCGCGGGCACGTCCGCCACTTCGTCGGCAACCGCGACACGCTGCTGCTCGACACGGCGACGGCCCTGTTCGCCGGCCCGAACGGCGAGGTCGGCTCGATACTGCCCCCGGGAACCGCGGACCTGGACGCCGCGCTCGACTACCTCTTCGGCCCCGAGTTCAACTCGCCCGACCGCGAGAACGCGGTCGTGCTGGGTCTCGTCGAGCTCTCGCGCACCACGCCGGCCATCGCGCAGGTGCTGACCTCCGCCTACACCGCCACCCGCCTGCAGCTCGCGGAGCTGGTCGCGAAGAGCCATCCGGATGCCTCGGCCGACGCCTGCCTGACCGCCGCGTACGGCGTGCTCACCGGCGCGCTCGGCTCGGTGTTCCTCGGCGACTTCGACTCCGACCCGTCGC
>JBDIAF010000204.1:0-4170 GCA_039812245.1 Agromyces sp.
ACAACCACGCGCTGTTCCTGGCCCGGCTCGACCACGAGCTGAAGAACCCGCTCACCGCGATCCTGGCGACCTCGGCGGCCGCGCAGAACGGCGCAGGCGCCGTGGACGGGTGGCCGATCGTGGACTCCCAGGCGGCGAAGCTCGGCGGCCTGGTGCGGGATCTGCGCAAGCTCGCCGACCTCGAATCGCGCCCGCTGGAGCGCGAACGGGTGGAGCTGGAGCCGCTGCTGATCGAGGCGATCGCCGCGCTCGCGCAGCAGGATCCGGCCGCGGGTGCGCGCACGGCCCTCAGCGTCACCCGGGTGCCCTGGCCGGTGCCGGCGATCTCGGCCGATCCGGATCTGCTCTCCCTCGCCGTCGACAACGTGCTCGGCAACGCCGCGAAGTACTCCGCCGGCGGCCCGATCGAGGTGCGGCTGCGTGAGGAGGCCGGCCAGGCCGTGATCGAGGTGGCCGACACCGGCCGCGGCGTCCCCGACGCCGACGTCGGGCAGGTCTTCGACGAGCTCGCCCGGGCGCAGAACGCGCGCGACGTCGCCGGGTCGGGGATCGGGCTGAGCCTGGTCGCGGCGATCCTGCGGCGTCATGGCGGCTCGGTCTCGCTGCGCTCCGCCGAGGGTGCGGGCACGGTCGTGACTCTGAGACTGCCGCTGGTTTGATCCCGCCCTTCGGCTGACCCCGCCCTCGGCTGAGGCCGCCGCCGTGCACCGCGCACGGCGCACGCACAGGGCCGGACGCGAAGATCGGCCTGTGCGGACGTCGACGGATCGGGGGCAGTTGCGGCGCGCCGCGCTGATCGCGGGCGGCCTCGGCCTGCTCGCCGGCGTCGCCGGATCCTGGATCCCGTCGTTCTGGGGAGACGAGGCGGCCAGCGTCATGTCGGCCTCGCGCACCTGGCCGGAACTGTGGCGGATGCTGCAGACGGTCGACGGCGTGCACGGCGCGTACTACGCGTTCCTGCACGTCTGGACTGGGCTGTTCGGCGCAGGCGAGGCCGTTGCCGCCCAGGCATCCGCGTACCTCTCGATCTCGATGGCCGGCCTGCCGGCCATGCTCATCGTCTTCGCCGCGACCGGGCTGCTGCGCGGGCTTCAGGACACGCGCACCCCGCTCTGGGTCGCGGGCATCGGCTTCGCCGTGAACATCGCGCTCAACTACGCGTTCATCTACCTCGCCGGCTGGGGCATCGCGGGTTCGGCGGCGGGCACGGTCGTCGCGCAGTGGGGCATGGTCGCGGTCTACCTCGCCGTCGTCGCGCGGCACGCGCGACGGGTCGGGTCGGGGTGGATGCCTCACCGCGCCGGCCTCGCGGGCGGGGCCGCATCGAGCGGCTGGCTGTTCCTGCGCACCCTGAGCCTTCGGGCGGCACTGCTGGTGTCGACCTGGTCGGCCACCGCCCTCGGGCCCGACGAACTCGCCGCATACCAGGTCGCGATCTCGATCTACTTCGCGCTGGGCTTCGCGCTCGACGCCCTCGCGATCGCCGCGCAGGCGCTCGCCGGCGGCGGGCTGGGCGCCGGCGACGTCGCCGAGGTGCGCGCCGTGCTGCGTCGCTGCCTGCAGTGGGGCGTCGGCAGCGGCGTCGCGATCGGGCTGCTCGTCGTCGCCGGCGCCTGGGTGCTGCCCGCCGTGTTCACCTCATCGGCCGAGGTGGCCGCGATGCTGCCGCCGGCACTCGTGGTGCTCGGAATCTCGGCCCCGCTCGGCGGACTCGTGTTCGTGCTCGACGGCGTGCTGATCGGCGCGGGCGACGCCCGCTATCTCGCCTGGACCGGGCTCGTGAACCTCGCCGTCTACGTCCCGCTCGCGCTGGCGGCCGTCTGGTGGACCCAGAGCGCCGGCGTGCCCGCCGCTGCGGCGCTCGCCTGGCTCGTCGCCGCCTTCGCGATCGGCTACCTCGCCGCCAGGGCGGTCACGCTCTCGCTGCGGGCCCGCGGCAGCGGCTGGATGGTGACCGGGGTCGCGTAGCCGCACGGGGCGCTCGACGTACCGGAAACAGGCATGCCCGTGCAGGAACGACCGTAGGCGCCTGTTTCCGGTGCCGCCGCGGCGTGTCTGCCGGTTTTCGCGACCACCGAGCGCCGGCGCGCGCGGCGCGATCAGGCCGCAGGCGCCGCCGTGGTGTCGCCGACGTGCAGCGTGCTCGTGAAGGCGACCGACTCGGCCTGCTCGCCCGAGAGCAGCTTCACGACGGCCTCGCCGGCCGCGCGGCCCTTCGCGGTCGAGGGTTGCTCGAGCGTCGTGAGGTCGTGCCGCAGGCCGTCGACGCGGATGCCGTCGAAGCCGAGGACGCTGAGCTCGGCCGGCACGGCGAGCCCGAGTTCCTCCGCGGCGGCGATCACGCCGGCCGCGAGCAGGTCGCTCTGCGCGATGACGGCGGTGGGACGCTCGGCGGCGGGCAGCGGGGCGCCCGAGGCATCCGCCAGCAGTTCGAGGGCGGCGATGCGGCCCGCCTCGATCGAGCTCGCGTCGCCCGAGACGGCCGGCGCGTCGGGGAAGACGTCGCGCGCGCCCGCGAGCCGCTCGACCGTCACCTCGTTCGACGCGACGGCGAGCAGCTCGTCGGTGAGCGGGCCCGGCGTGCGCCCGACGTCGTGCGGCAGCGCGACGATGCCGACGCGGCGGTGCCCGAGCTCGCGCAGGTGCTCGGCCCCGCGGCGGGTGGCGTCGCGGTTGTCGATCGTGATGCTCGGAGTGTCGCCGCCGATCGAGCACTCGATCGAGACGGTCGGGATGCCTCGGCGCTGCAGCGCCTCGACCGCCCGGGCGCTGCGCAGGCCGCACCAGAGCAGCACGACCGCGTCGACGGGGGCGAAGTCGATCGGCAGCGCGCCGTCGGCGTCGCCGAGGTCGGGCAGCAGCAGCAGGCCCGCGCCGAGCGGCGCGAGGCCGTCGGCGATGCCGTCGAGCGTGCGGATCTTCACCGGGTCGAGGAAGGCGCTGCGCACCCGCTCCTCGAGCACGACGCCGACGATGCCCGAGCGACCGCGGCGCAGCGAGCGGGCGCGCGGATCGGGGCCGGCGTAGCCGAGCTCGGCGGCGGCCGCGAGCACGCGCTCCTTCGTGGCATCCGACACCGGGCCTGAGCCCGAGAAGGCGAGCGACGCGGTCGAAGGCGAGACGCCGGCGCGCGCCGCGACGTCGGCGAGCGTCGGTCGGGGGGTCATGCCCCCGAGTCTAGATGCCCGCCGGCGCGCGGGACCCGGCCGGCGGCGGCCGACCAGCCCGGGTGCGACTCAACCGCGCTCGGCGATCTCCTTCACCTTCGCGACGAGCGAGTCCCACATCCGCTTCGAGTGCTCCATCGCCTCGGCCGTGGCGTTGCCGTCCTGCCTGAGGGTCAGCACCGTGCCCCCATCGCGCCGCTCGAGGGTCCACGTGAGGGTGTGGTGGTGCTCGGGCAGGTCGGGCTGCCCGCTCAACGGGCTGTAGTGCGTGTGCACGAGCCGCTCGCCCGGCACGACATCGAGCACCGTGCCGTGGTCCTCGTAGGGTTCGCCGTGCCACTCGCCGCGCCAGCGGATCGGGCCGCCGGGCGCCCAGTCGGTCGAGAGCTCCGTTCCGAACATGAACTCGTGCGCGGCGGCCGGGTCGGTGATCACCGCCCACACGCGCTCCGGCGTCGCCTCGATCGCGGTGGTCGAGATCGCATCGAACTCATCGGTCATGGTCGACTCCCTCCGATCGCGGGGGCGGCGTCGGGGTGCTCCGAGTCAGGCTACGCCCGATGATGCCACCGCGACAGAGACGCTGCGACCGGTGCCCCGCGACCGGCGTCGCTCAGGCGGCCGGGGCGACGGCCTCGCGCGCCTCGGCGAACGCGGTCACGCAGGCGCGGATCTCCTCCTCCGAGTGCGCGGCCGAGAGCTGCACGCGGATGCGCGCTTCGCCCCGCGGCACCACCGGGAACGAGAACGCCGTGACGTACACCCCGCGCCGCTGCAGCTCGTCGGCGATGCGAGCGGTGAGCCCGGCGTCGCCGAACATGACGGGCACGATCGCATGCTCGCCCGGCAACAGCTCGAAGCCCGCCTCGGCCATCAGCTCGCGGAACAGCGCCGCGTTCGCCGTGAGGCGCTCGCGCAGCTCGCCCGACGACTCGAGCAGCGACAGCGCCTCGAGCGTGCCCGCGACGATCGCCGGGGCGAGCGTGTTCGAGAAGAGGTAGGG
>JBDIAF010000205.1:0-4078 GCA_039812245.1 Agromyces sp.
TGCTCGACCCCCGTCATCCGGCGGATCAGCGCCGTCGGCAGCTTCAGGCCGCGGTTGCGCGCGCGCAGCTCGCGGGCCGTCTCGGCGGTCGTGCGCGTGCGCTCGGGCAGGTGGGCGGCGACGGCGGCGATGCGGCTGGTAGGCACCGGTGCAGCCTAACCGCGCGGTCGGATCCGGGCGCGATAGCCACGCAGGATGTGGACGGGAGCGTTGGGGCGGCGGGGTCGGGCGCGCCAGGAGCCGCACCGATGCGAGGCATCCAGCCTTCTCGGGGCCGCGCCGCGTACCCTTGGATGGTGACGAACACGACCGACCAGTCCGCAGCCGCCGCTGCGGTGCGCCCCACGAAGCCCCGCCAGGTGCGCCCCGCGACCGAGGGCTGGGAGCAGAAGAAGGGCCCCGACGGGCGACCGATGCTGCAGTTCGCCTCGCCCAAGCGCGGCAAGCCGCCCGTGCACCTGGCCGACATCGCGCCCGCCGACCGCAAGGCCCACGTCGCCGAACTCGGCTTCCCCGGCTACCGCGCAGCCCAGCTCGCCACCCACTACTTCGTGCACCACACGAACGACCCCGCCGAGATGACCGACCTGCCCGCCGCGTCCCGCGACGCGCTCGCCGCGGCCGTGCTGCCGAAGCTGCTCACCGAGGTGCGCCGCTTCACGACCGACAACGGCGACACGATCAAGTTCCTGTGGAAGCTGCACGACGGCGCGCTCGTCGAGTCCGTGCTGATGCGCTATCCCGGCCGGGTGACGCTCTGCGTGTCGAGCCAGGCCGGCTGCGGCATGAACTGCCCGTTCTGCGCGACGGGCCAGGCGGGGCTCACCCGCAACATGTCGGCGGCCGAGATCGTCGAGCAGGTCGTCCTCGCCAACGCCGCCCTCGCTCGCGGCGAGCTCGGCGGCCGCAAGCAGGGCGACCACACGCCCGACCGGGTCTCGAACATCGTGTTCATGGGCATGGGGGAGCCGCTCGCCAACTACGCCCGGCTCATGTCCGCCGTGCGCACCATGCTGGCCCCGGCGCCCGACGGCCTCGGCATGTCGGCCCGCGGCGTCACGGTGTCGACGGTGGGCCTGGTGCCGGCGATCAAGAAGCTCGCCGACGAAGACCTGCCGGTGACCTTCGCCCTCAGCCTGCACGCGCCCGACGACCAGCTGCGCGACGAGCTCATCCCGGTGAACTCGCGCTGGAAGGTCGACGAGGCGCTCGACGCCGCCCGTGCCTACTTCGACAAGACCGGGCGCCGCGTCTCGATCGAGTACGCCCTGATCAAGGACATGAACGACCACGGCTGGCGCGCCGACCTGCTCGCCGAGAAGCTCAACGAGCGCGGGCGCGGCTGGGTGCACGTCAACCCGATCCCGCTGAACCCGACGCCGGGGTCGATCTGGACGGCGTCCGAGAAGGACGTGCAGCAGGAGTTCGTGCGCCGCCTCGAAGCCGCCGGCATCCCGACGACGATCCGCGACACCCGCGGCAAGGAGATCGACGGCGCCTGCGGTCAGCTCGCCGCGGCCGACGCGTAGGCGAGGCATCCGCCCTGGTATATCAACTTTAGGTGAGCTAAAGTTGATATAGCGGAGGATCGCCGACGGATGGAGCGCAGCATGAGCCGATTCGTCGAACGCACCTGGCATCCCGACGATGCCGGGCACCTCAGCCGGAGAGACCGAGAACCCGGCCGGTACGCGGCCTATGTGCCGGATGAGCTCGGCGAGCGGCTGCCCGAACTCGGTGCGGACGCGCGCCAGGCCGCCGAAGACGCGCTCGCGGTCCTCGCGCGCGCCGATGAGCGCATCGGCGCCCGCGCCCGGTACCTGAGCCACCTCCTCATCCGCTCCGAGAGCATCTCCTCCTCCTGGATCGAGGGCAATCGGATCACCCCGAAGCGCCTCGCCATCGCCGAACTGCGCTCCTCGGGCTCCCGCGTCGCGCTCGACGTCGTCGCGAACGTCGTGGCCACCGAGGAGGCGATCGCCGAGCTCGGCGACCGCCGTCGCGCCATCGGCGTCGCCGACCTCGAGCGCCTGCAGCACCTGATCGAGCCGAGCCTCGCGCCCGGGCTGCGCACCGAGCAGAACTGGGTCGGCGGCACCGGGTGGAGCCCGCTCCGCGCCGACTTCGTGCCGCCGCCCGAGACCGAGGTGCGCCGCCTCGTCGAGGACCTCGCCCGGTTCGTCACGGCGACCGACGGCAATCCCGTCGTGCGTGCGGCGATCGCGCACGCCCAGTTCGAGACGATCCACCCGTTCATCGACGGCAACGGTCGCACCGGGCGGGCGCTCATCCACGCGGTGCTGCGTCGCGCCGACGCCGTGCGCAACGTGCTCGTACCGATCAGCACCGTGTTCGCGGGAGACACCGGCACGTACCTCGCAGGACTCACCGCCTTCCGGGCCGACCCGCCGGCCCTCGACGACTGGGTCATCGGGTTCGCGCACGCGACCGAACTCGCGGCCGGCACCGCGGTCCGGCTGGCCGACGATCTCGACCGGCTCGACGGGGAGCTGCTCGAGCGACTCGTCGTGCACCGGGCCGAGCGGGGGGCCTCGCCCGCGCGACCGCGCAGCGACGCGGTCGTGCTGAAGGTGCTGGGCGGCCTCGCCGCCGAGCCGGTGCAGACGATCGAGCTCGTCGCGGCACGGCATGGCGTCTCGAAGGCCGCCGCGCAGCGCGCGCTCGCCGAACTCGCCGACGCCGGCATCCTCGGGCGCACCAAGGATCAGAAGGGCCGGCTCATCTGCTGGACCGCCGATCGGCACCTCGAGCTCGTCGCGCTCACCGAACGGAGCAACCGCGTCGGCGGAGGAGACACCCGTGAGCGGGCACCGCGGCTCGGCCCGCCGAGGCCGGCGCTCAGCGCAGCAGCCACTGCACGAGCGCGCCGATCGCCGTGAGCACGATGAGCGCAGCGAGCCCCCACCGGCGCGCGACGACGGCGAGCCGGGCGGTCGACATCGGGCGTCGACGCCGACGGCGCGGCGCCGGGCGCGGGGATTCGCTCATGCTTCGAGTCTCTCGCATCCGGGTCGGGTTCAGCCGAGGGACTCGAGGCTCGTGAGTCCGAAGTAGGCCCGGTCGCGGTAGACGAGGGGTTCGGCCGAGGGGCCGAGGCGCACCTCGACGACTTCGGCGACGACGAGCGTCGAGCTGCCGACGGGCGTTCGAGAGAGGGTGCGGCAGCGGAACGCCGCCGGCGCGTCGGGCAGCCAGGGCTCGCCCTCCTCGAAGCGCGACCAGCCCTGCTCGGTCGTGAAACGGGGTGCGCCCGACCGGGCGAAGACCTCGGCGATGCCCGCCTGGTGCGTGCCCAGCAGGTGCACGGCGAGCGTGTCGACGCCGAGCAGCGCTCCGGCCGAGCCGGTCGCACGGGTCACCGAGAACACCAGCGCGGTCGGGTCGAGGGCGACGGATGCCACGCTCGAGGCCGTGAGGCCGACGGGGCCCGTCGAGGTCGCGGCCGTGATGAGGGCGACGCCGGCGGGGTGGTGGCGGAAGGCCTCCTTGTAGGCGCGGACGAGCTCGGCGTCGGCATCGGGCCGCACGGCGCCCGGGTCCTCGGCGCTCATGCGTGGGCCTGCGGGGGCAGGGCCGCCACGATGGGGTGGTCGTAGGCGATCACGCCGACCTTCGCGGCACCGCCGGGCGAGCCGACCTCGTCGAAGAACTCCACGTTCGCCTTGTAGTAGTCCGCCCACTCGTCCGGCAGATCGTCCTCGTAGTAGATCGCCTCCACCGGACACACCGGCTCGCACGCCCCGCAATCCACGCACTCGTCCGGGTGGATGTACAACGACCGCTCACCCTCGTAGATGCAGTCCACCGGACACTCGTCGATGCACGCCTTGTCCTTGACATCGACGCAGGGGAGTGCGATCACGTAGGTCATGCTGTCCACCGTAAGACTTCAAGTACGCTTGAAGTCAAAACGGACGACGGAGGGCTGCAGTGGAACACACCGAGGCATCCGCCGCGCACGACCCCGGCGAGCTCATGACCATCGGCGAGATGAGCCGGCGCACCGGGGTGGCGCCGTCGGCGCTGCGCTTCTACGAGGAGCTCGGGCTCATCGCCT
>JBDIAF010000206.1:0-4076 GCA_039812245.1 Agromyces sp.
GCTCGCCGTCGGGCGTCGTCCACTCGACGGTGAGGTCGTCGGTCGAGTAGGCGCGCAGCGCCGTATCGAGACCATCGGGGCGGTGGTCTCGATACGCTTCGCTACTCGACCGACCTATTGTGAGCGCACCGGGGCCGGCGAAGGTCAGCGTCGCCGCTCCCCCGCCGAACTCGATCGCGTGCGGCAGCACGCGCGTGACGGGCAACGGCTCGCCCGAGGCATCCCGCACGAGCAGTTCGTCGATCACGCGGCACTCGTCGAGCCCGCGCTCGTACTCCGAGGTGTGCACCCGCAGTGCCGTCGCCGGCGAGGCATCCGACCCGTCCACGAGCCCGTCGGCGACCGACTCGTGATCGGCGCGGAACACCAGCACCCGCGAGCGCGGCAGGGTGAACGGCGCCTGCACCAGATCGAGGTGCTCGCCGGCGAGGGCGGCCAGGTTCGCTGGGGTGGTCTCGATACGCTCGCTGGCGCTCGCTACTCGACCGACGGCAGTCATCGTCCTCCGAGTCCCGAGGCGGCCATGCTGTTGAGGATCCGGCGCTGCCCGATGACGAAGACGATCAGCATCGGGATCGTCGAGATCGCGCTGGCCGCCATGACCAGGCCGTAGTTGATGGAGCCGAACTGGCCTTGGAAGCTCGAGAGCAGCAGGGGCACCGTGAACAGCTCGGGCGTGTTCAGCAGCACGAGGGGGAACAGGAAGGCGTTCCACACGTCGAGGGCGACGATGATGCTGAGCGCCGCGAGGCCCGGCTTCAGGTTCGGCAGAATGATGCTCCAGAAGATCCGCCAGCGGCCGGCGCCGTCGACGATGGCCGCCTCCTCGAGCTCCTTCGGCAGGCTGAGCACGAACTGTCGCATGAGGAAGACCGCGAAGGGGTTCGCGAGCAGCCCGGGCACGATGAGCGCGAGGTGCGAGTCGACCCAGCCGAGCTGCGTCATGAGCAGGTAGAACGGGATGAGCGTGACCTGCTTGGGGATCATCTGCGTCGCGAGGAACACGACGAACAGCGTCCGCGAGCCGCGGAAGCGGATGCGCGCGAAGGCGTAGCCCGCCATCGAGGCCGTGAGCAGGGTGCCCGCGACGACGAGCACCGCGATGTAGATGCTGTTCAGGTAGGCCTGGCCGAACGGCACGGCGTTCCACGCCTCGACGTAGTTGTCGAACGTCCACGGCTGGGGCAGGAACGCCAGCGGGTCCTGCAGCAGCTGGGGCAGCGTCTTGAACGAGGTCAGCAGCATCCACACGAAGGGGAAGACCATGGCGACGCCGCCGACGACGAGCACGACGTGCAGCACGGTCGAGCCGAGGCGGCGCTTGCCCTTGCCGGTGCGCGGCGCGGTCGGCCGGTAGCCGGGGGCGCTCAGGGCGACGGTGGAGTCGGTCGCGGGGGCCTGCGTGCCGTCCGCGAGGCTCGCATTCGTGAGGCTCATGCCGCGTCGTCCTCGTAGTGCACGAACTTCTTCTGGGCGCCGAACTGGATGCCCGTGATGATGAGCGTCAGGACGAGCAGGATCACGCTCGCCGCGCTCGACGGCCCGATCTCGAAGCGCCCGAAGCCCAGGTCGTAGATGTGGTAGACGATCGTACGGGTCGCGTTGTCGGGGCCGGCGTCCTGCACGAGCACGTAGACGGTGTCGAAGGTCTGCAGCGACGAGATGAACGCCACGACCGAGGAGAAGAACACGATCGGCGAGAGCAGCGGCAGTCGGATGCCGGTGAACAGCCGCACCGGGCCGGCGCCGTCGATGCGGGCCGCCTCGATGACCGAGGGCGAGATGTTCTGCAGGCCCGCGAGGAAGATGACGACGTTGAGGCCGAGCGACGACCAGATGGTGACGATGCAGACCGCGAGCAGCGCGAGCTTCGGGTCCTGCAGCCAGTCGGGGGGCGCGATGCCGAAGATCTTCGAGATCGCCGTCGAGAGCACCCCGTCGCCGCGGAACATCTGCTGCCAGATCATCGCGACCGCGACCGTCGAGGTGACGACCGGGGCGAAGAACAGCACGAGATAGAGGGTGCGGGTCTTCAGCTTCTCGAGCGCGACGGCGATGATCACCGCGAGCCCGAGCCCGATCGGCACGGTCACGATCGCGATGATCAGGGTGTTCGCGATCGACTTCCACAGCAGCTCGTCCTGGAACTGCGCAGTGAAGTTCTCGAGGCCGACCCACTCGAGGTCGCCGAGGCCGTCCCAGCTGGCGAAGGCCAGCACGAGGCTCGCCGCGAACGGCAGCACGACGAACAGCAGCATGCCGAACAGCTGCGGCCCGACGAAGACGTACCCCCAGCGCCGGTCGCGGCGGCGCCAGGCCGACTCCTTGCGGACTCCGCCCGGCGCGGGGGCGGATGCCGCAGGGAGCTCCTGCAGCATCCGCTCACCGGTGGCGATCTGACTCACGACTACTCGCCCGACTTCTCCGCGACGAGATCGGCGGCGGCGTCGAGCGTCTGCTGCGCGTCGGCCTTGCCCTCGTAGAGCTTCAGGAACTCGTCGCTGATGTCGGTCGACAGGCCGGGGACGCGCGCCTCGGGGGCATAGTCCTCGAAGCCGATGTCGCGCATGTCGAGGAAGGTCTGCGCGTGGGCGGGGTACCCGTCCTCGAGCACGACGTCGTCGGCGCCCTTGATCGAGGGCACCGCGTTGCCGCCGCCCTGCAGGCGGAAGGTCTGCCCCTCGGCCGAGAGGAACTCGGTCCAGAACGTGAACGCGGCGTCCTTCGCCTTGGTCTTGCCGTTGATCGCGAGGTACGAGGCGGCGACGCCGGTCGGGGCCGCCTGGCCGTCGGGGGTCGGCCAGCGCACGATGTCGTAGTCCTCGGGGTCTCCCGCGGTCTGCACGGTGCCGATCGTGTAGCGGCCCTGCACGAAGAAGCCCGACTTGTGGGTGACGAACACGCTGTCGGCGCCCGCGCCGTCGGGCAGGGTGTCCGCCACGACGAACGTCCCGTCCTGGAAGAGCCCGCCGAGCTGGTCGATCGCGTCGACGCTGCCCTGGTCGGTGTTCGCGGTGAACGCGCCCGACTCGTCGTACGGTGCGGGCAGCCCCTGCGAGGACAGCCAGCTCCAGTGCGTCGCCCAGTAGTTCCAGAACATCGAGCCGGTCAGGCCCGCGTCCTTCAGCTTGGCGTTCATCTCGAGGAACTTCTCGGTCGTCCACTCCCCGTTCTCGGCGAGCGTGGCCGGGTCCTCGGTGATGCCGGCCGCCGCGAGCGCCTGCTTGTCGTACCAGAACACGTCGGGGTTCGAGTCGTTCGGGGCGCCGTAGTACTCGCCGTCCTTCTCGGCGACGCCGAACAGGCCCGGGTAGAAGTCGTCGGGCTTGGTCTGGCTGTCCTTCGACTCCATCAGCTTCTTCAGCGGCATGAGCCGGCCCGAGTCGACGAACTGGCCCATCTTGTCGTCGCCGACGTAGAACACGTCGGGTGCGGTGTTGCTCGCGAGCTGCGCCAGCAGCTTCGAGTGGTAGTCGCCGTAGTCGGCGACCGGCTGGAGCTTGACGGTGATCTCGGGGTGGCGCTTCATGAACTCCGCGTTGAACTCCTCGTAGCGGGTGAGCTCCTCGGCGGTGCCCCAGGTGGACCACACGACCGTGTTCTCGTCTTTCGCACCTCCCCCGCCGCTGCACGCCGCCAGGCCGACGGCGAGGGCGCTCGCCGCACCGATCGCCAACAGACGCCTCATCTTCGAGTTCGAGCGGGCCATTCCGCTACCTCTTTCGTCTTCGCAGGAGGAGCCGGCGCGGGTCGCCGGTCGGGGGAACTGCTTCGTCAGTATTCTGTATACAAAACTCAGAAAGGTCAAGGCGAGGCAGATCACGAAGCGGCAACAACGGGCGCCGCAGCTCCGCTTCTCTGCGGCTCGCCCGCCGTCCCACAGTCGCTCGCCCGCTGTCTCACACGCGCCCGCCACCACCTGAGTGGAGGCCTCCGCCACCAACGGAGGCCTCCCCGAGCCGAAACGTCCTCCCCTCGCGTCGGAGGCCTCCGCTCGTGCAGGAGTGAGCGACCCCGAAGACGACGGATGCCCCGTGGCCGGTCGGCCACGAGGCATCCTGTGTCGCGAAGCGCGG
>JBDIAF010000207.1:0-4070 GCA_039812245.1 Agromyces sp.
CGCGGCGCCGTGTTCCTGCTGCTCATCGTGCTGCTGATCGCGATCGCCGTGCTGAACCCGGCCTTCGCCGAGCCCAGCCAGTTCATCCGCTTCATCCAGCGGGTGGCGCCGATCGCGATCGTCGCGATCGGACAGTACTTCGTCATCGTCGGCGGCGAGTTCGACCTCTCGATGGGCTCGGTCGTGACCGCCCAGGTCGTCATCGCCGGCAACCTGATCGGGCAGGACGAGACGAAGTCGCTGCCCGTGCTCGGGCTCATGCTCGCCTTCGGCGCGCTCGTCGGGCTCGTGAACGGCCTCATCGTCTCGTTCCTCAAGGTGCCGAGCTTCATCGTGACCCTGGGCATGATGCTCGCCCTGCTCGGCGGCATCCTCTACTGGACCGGCGGCGCCGCGACCGGCAACCCGGCCGACGGCTTCCGCGAGATCGGGCGCGGCGGCATCCGCGGCATCCCCGTGATCGACATCCTGCCGTGGTCGGTGCTCGTGCTCGCCGCCGTGCTCGCCGCGGCGATCTGGTTCGCGAAGCGCCCCTTCGGCCGCACCATCATCGCGCTCGGCGACAACCCCACGACCGCCCGCTTCTCCGGCACCCGCACCTGGTGGGTGAAGACCTCGACGTTCATGATCTCCTCGCTGTCCGCGACGATCGCCGGTGTGCTGCTCGTGGGCTACGCGGGCGTGCACCCCTCGGTCGGGCGCGGCTACGAGTTCACCGCGATCACCGCGGTCGTGCTCGGCGGCGTCGTGCTCGGCGGCGGGCGCGGCGGGGGCGGCGCGGCCGCGGCGGGCGCGTTCGCGCTCGAAGCACTGTTCACCCTGCTCAACTTCGCCGGCGTGCCCTCGACCTACCGCGATGCGGTGCAGGGCGCGATCATCATCCTCGCCGTCGCCTACTCGGCCACCACGTTCCGCGCCCGTCGGCGCGGCCCCGGTGCGCCGCAGACGGCACCGCCGCCCCAGGCGGCCCCACAGACTTCGCCGGCACCGGCGGAGGGGCGTGATGCCGAGGCATCCGCTCGCCCTGCACCCATTCCCTCGACGCAGAGGGCTGACAACGAAACCAAGGGAGGTTCGTGATGCGACGCAGGTATGCGGTGGCATCCGCCATGGTCGGCGCCCTCGCGCTGATCGCACTCGCCGGGTGTACCACAGACCCGAACGTGAGCGCTCCGAGCGACGACGCCGGCGCGACCGAAGAGGCGATCGACTGGTTCGACCAAGCGCTCTTCGACAAGCAGGACGCCGAGCGCGAGGTCGTGCCGGAGGGTCCGGACGGCCAGCCCTGGCTGCAGCACATCAACGCCGAGATGGTCGAGACGACCGAGTACGCGAGCACGGGCCCGAAGAAGGCCTGCTTCGCGAACGCCTCGATCTCGAACCCGTGGCGTCAGACGGGCTGGATCACCATGAACCAGCAGCTGAAGGTGCTGCAGGACGCGGGGGTCATCAGCGAGATGGAGACCCGCGACGCGCAGGACTCCGACGACACGCAGATCGCCGACATCGACTACTTCATCAACGAGGGGAACTGCGACATCTTCCTGATCTCGCCGAACTCCACGGCGGCGATGACTCCGGCGGTCGAGCGGGCGTGCGACACGGGCAAGCCCGTCGTCGTGTTCGACCGCGGCGTGCAGACCGACTGCCCGGTGACGTTCATCCACCCGATCGGTGGATTCGCGTGGGGCATCGACACGGCCGAGTTCCTGATCGACGAGCTCGAGAAGGGCGACAAGGTCGTGGCGCTGCGCATCCTGCCCGGCGTCGACGTGCTCGAGCAGCGCTGGGCCGCGGCCGAGAAGCTGTTCGACGAGGCCGGCATCGAGGCGGTCGACTACTTCACCGGCGCCGACCCGGCCGAGATCAAGAAGATCATCTCGGACGAGCTCGCCAAGGGCGAGGTCGAGGGCATCTGGATGGATGCCGGTGACGGGGCCGTCGCAGCGATCGAGGCCTTCGAGGACGCGGGCGCGGACTACCCGGTGATGACCGGTGAGGACGAGATGAGCTTCCTCCGCAAGTGGAAGGAGACCGGGCTCGTCGGCCTCGCACCGGTGTACTCGAACTTCCAGTGGCGCACACCGCTGCTGGCCGCGCAGAAGATCTTCGCGGGCGAGCAGGTGCCGGTCGAGTGGGTGCTGCCGCAGTCGCCGATCACCGCGGAGGAGGTCGACGAGTACCTCGCCCTGAACGAGGGCATGCCCGACGGCCACTACGCGAAGTTCGGCGGCGAAGACCTGCCGGGCTACCCGCAGGTCTGGGAGGACCGGATCATTCCGTAACCGCTGAGTACGGTGGTCGAGTAGCGAAGCTGCTCGGCCACCGTACCTGTTCGACCGACGGAGCACTGCAAGGAGGCAGCATGCGCCGCACCATCGGCGTGAACACCTGGGTGTGGGCCTCGCCCCTCACCGACGAGAACCTGCCCGCGCTCGCCGCGAAGGCGGCGGCCATCGGGTTCGGCGCGATCGAGCTGCCCCTCGAGAACCCGGGCGACTGGTCGGCGGATGCCGCGGCGGAGGTACTCCGCGAGCACCGCCTCTCACCCGTCGTCATCGGGGCGATGGGCCCCGGGCGCAACCTCGTCGCGGCCCCCGGCTCCGAGGTCGTCGCGACCCAGAACTACCTCGTGCACTGCCTCGGCGTCGCCGAGCGGCTCGGTTCGCCCGTGGTCGCCGGCCCCTTCACGGCCGCGACCGGGCGGGCCTGGCGCATGGACGCCGAGGAGCGCGAGGCGCGCTATCGCGAGCTGCGGGCGAGCCTCGCCCCCGTGGTCCGCAAGGCCGAGACCCTCGGCGTACGGCTCGCAGTCGAGCCGTTGAACCGGTACGAGACGAGCCTCGTGAACACCGTCGAGCAGGCGCTCGAGGCGCTCGGCCCGCTGCTCGGCCCGGGCCTCGGGCTGGCTCTCGACAGCTATCACCTCAACATCGAGGAGCGCTCGATCGGCGACGCGATCCGCCTGGCGGGCGAACACCTCGCCTACGTGCAGGTGTGCGGCAACGACCGCGGCGCGGTCGGCGACGACCACATCGACTGGCCGGGCTTCCTCGACGCGCTCGACGACGTCGGCTACGCGGGCGCCCTCGGGCTCGAGAGCTTCACGGGTGAGAACGCCACGATCGCGGTCGCCGCCTCGGTGTGGCGCCCGCTCGCCCCCTCGCAGGACGAACTCGCGGCACGGAGCATCCGCTACCTGACCGCGCTGCACGACGAAAGGCATCCGGCATGACCGCTTCGACGAACTCAGCGAGCGGGGGACACCCCGTGACCCTGTTCACCGGCCAGTGGGCCGACCTGCCCTTCGAGGAGGTCGCGCGCCTGGCATCCGAATGGGGCTACGACGGGCTCGAGATCGCCTGCTCGGGCGACCACCTCGACCTGAAGCTCGCCGAGGAGGAGCCCGGCTACCTCGACGAACGGCGCGAGATCCTGAAGCGGCACGGCCTGGAGGTCTACGCGATCTCGAACCACCTCACCGGTCAGGCCGTCTGCGACGACCCGATCGACTTCCGCCATCAGGGCATCGTGCGCCCGTACACCTGGGGCGACGGCGACCCCGAGGGCGTGCGCCGGCGCGCCGCCGAGGACATGAAGCGCTCGGCCCGGGTCGCACGCGCGCTCGGCGTCGACACCGTGGTCGGCTTCACGGGCTCGTCGATCTGGCCCTACGTGGCCATGTTCCCGCCGGTGCCGGCGAGCGTGATCGACGCGGGGTACGAGGACTTCGCGAATCGCTGGAACCCGATCCTCGACGTGTTCGACGCCGAGGGCGTGCGCTTCGCCCACGAGGTGCACCCGTCGGAGATCGCGTACGACTACTGGACGAGCGTGCGCGCCCTCGAAGCCATCGGGCGTCGCGAGGCGTTCGGATTCAACTGGGACCCCTCGCACATGATGTGGCAGGGCATCGACCCGGTCGGGTTCATCGTCGACTTCGCCGACCGCATCTACCACGTCGACTGCAAGGACACGCGGATGCGCCCGGCGACCGGCCGGGCGGGCGTCCTCGGCTCGCACCTGGCGTGGGGCGACCCCCGCCGCGGCTGGGACTTCGTCTCGACGGG
>JBDIAF010000208.1:0-4062 GCA_039812245.1 Agromyces sp.
GGCCGGCTCGGCTTCGACCGCCGCCGCCCGGGGTGCCGTCGACGCGGCGCCGGATGCCTCGGACGCGGCCCGTCCGGACGCGACGTCGGCCGCGGCCGACGATCCGACGGGCTCGCCGGTCTGGTCGGGGGCGGCCTGCTCGGCCGCGGACGACGGCTCGGCCGCGGACTCGGGCGCCGACTTCTTCTGCGGCCCGAGGAAGAGATTCGCGAGGTAGCCGGTGAACGTGCCGAAGATGCCGACGCCGACGATGATGATGCCCGAGCCGAGCGCCCGGCCGAGGTTCGTCACGGGGTACTGGTCGCCGTAGCCGACCGTCGAGATCGTGACGATCGTGTACCAGAGGGCGTCCGAGGCGGAGGTGATGTTCGCCCCGTCGGCGTGGCCCTCGATCGCGAGGATGCCGAGGCTGCCGAACTGCAGCACCAGCACGCCCAGCAGCAGCAGGGTCATGAGGGTGCTGTTGGCCCGATCGTGGATGAGGGTCGTCCAGATCGTGCGCGGTCCGACGTCGCGGAGCAGGCGCGCGACGCGCAGCAGGCGGAAGATCCGCAGCACCTTCAGCTGCGGGAACGGCAGGCTGGCGAGCAGGTCGGCCCAGCCGAAGCCGCCGAAGAAGTAGCGCGCACGCGCCGGCGCCGTCGCCATCCGGTAGATGAAGTCGCCGAGGAAGATCAGGCTGAACAGGCCGTTCATCACCCAGAGCACGAGTTGCAGCGCCTGATCGCCCGAGAACAGGTACATCAGCACCAGGTTCACGATCGAGAGGATCGAGAGGATCCCGATGAAGATCTCGTAGGCGGTGTTCTTCAGCTCGCTGCGCACGCGAGTGCGGGTTCTGGCCATGGCTGCTCCTCGAACGTGCGGTCGCTGGCGCGTCGTCGCGGCTCCATTGTGTCGCACCGCGCGGCGCCGTCGGCTGCGGCGCGGGCGAGCGGCGACCGTGTCGTGCGGCGTTCCCGGCCGATTCACCTCCCGTTCATCCCGGCGACGACCCCCGGATGCCTCGGCCCGGCATCCTGCTCGCAGGATCGTTCGAACGGCGCACGGCGTCGCGGCGGTCCTCCGCCGTGCCGAGCGGCGCCTCGAGCGCCCCGCACGACCCGGATGCCGCGTGGTGGGGGCCACGCGGCATCCGCTGTGTTTCGTGACAGGGTGGGAGCATGAGCCAGAACGACGCGACCGCAGCCCCCGGCACCCTGCCGCAGGCGGTGAGCGAGGCGCTCGACGCCCTCGTCGAGGCCATCGGCGGCGGGCGCAACCGCTCGCTCATCGCGCGCATCCTCGCGACCGGGGCGCACCTCGGGGTCGATCCCACCGAACGACTCGACCTGAAGATCACGGCGGCGGCGCTGGAGGAGATGCGCAGCGCGTTCCGCCTGTTCGCGCCGTACGCCGACGTGCCGAAGGTCACCGTCTTCGGATCGGCGCGCACGCGAGCCGAGGACCCGTTGTACCGGCAGGCCGAGGCGACCGCATCGGCGCTCGCCGACGACGGCTGGATGGTCGTGACGGGCGCGGGGCCGGGCATCATGCAGGCCGCGGCCGAAGGTGCGGGCCCGGCGCGGGCCATCGGCGTCTCGATCCGCCTGCCCTTCGAGGAGAAGCCCAGCGCGACGTTCTCGGCCGACGCGGGCGTCGAGTCCAAGCTCGTCGCCATGAAGTACTTCTTCACCCGCAAGCTCATGCTCATGAAGGAGTCGCAGGGCTTCGTCTGCCTCCCCGGCGGCTTCGGCACCCTGGACGAGATGTTCGAGCTGCTCACCCTGCAGCAGACGGGCAAGGCGGAGCCGGTGCCCGTGGTGCTGCTCGACGCCCCGGGCGGCAGCTACTGGAGCGGCCTGCGCCGCTACCTCGAGACCGAGCTCGTGCCGATGGGAATGATCGCCGAGAACGACCTCGACCGGGTGCTGATCACCGACTCGGTCGACGCGGCGGTCGACGAGATCACCGGATTCTGGCGCAATTACGACTCGCTGCGCTGGGTGGGCGACCGGCTCGTGCTGCGGCTCAACGCCGAACCCGGCGACGACGAGATCGACGCGCTCAACGCGCGGTTCGGCGCTCTGTGCACGACCGGCCGCATCGAGCGCAGCGGGCCGCTCGGGCCCGAGCGCAGCGACGGCGACGCGCTCGACCGCCCACGGCTGGTGCTCGCCCTCGATCCGCGCAAGGTCGGCGATCTGCACCGGCTGATCCGTGCGATCAACGAGCTGCCCTCGGCACCCGACGTCGCGACCCCGCCGACGGTGCCGGGCGAGTGACGGTGCGTCGGGTCATCCGCTACCCTTGAAGTTCCGCCCGATCCGGGCGCTGAGAGCTGAATAGAGGAGGCCGGCGATGGACATCGACCTCGGCATGCTCCGCATGGTGGAGCGCGAGAAAGAGATCCCGTTCGACGAACTGGTGCAGATCATCGAGCAGGCGATCCTGATGGCCTACCTCAAGCACGCGAACCCCACGCAGCACGGGCACTCGAACCCGCTGGGCGCGCGCGCCGAGCTCGATCGCAAGACCGGGCACGTCTCGATCTTCGTCCCGGAGCGCGACGAAGAGGGCAACGTCATCGGCGAGGCCGACGACACCCCCGACGACTTCGGCCGCATCGCCGCCTACGCCGCGAAGCAGGTCATCAGCCAGCGGCTGCGCGACATCGCCGACGACGCCGTGCTCGGCGAGTTCAAGGGTCGCGAGGGCGACATCGTCGCGGGGGTCATCCAGCAGGGGCCGAACCCGAAGATGGTGCACATCGACCTCGGCACGGTCGAGGCGATCCTGCCGCCCGAGGAGCAGGTGCCCGGCGAGGAGTACCCGCACGGCCAGCGCCTGCGCGTGTACGTGACGAGCGTCGCCAAGGGCGCCCGCGGCCCGCAGATCACGGTGTCGCGCACCCACCCGGCGCTCGTGCGCAAGCTGTTCGCGCTCGAGGTGCCCGAGATCGCCTCCGGCGTGGTCGAGATCGTCTCGCTCGCGCGCGAGGCGGGGCACCGCACGAAGATCGCGGTCCGCGCGAACCAGCCCGGCATCAACGCCAAGGGCGCGGCGATCGGCGAACTGGGCCAGCGCGTCCGAGCGGTCACGGCCGAGCTCGGCAACGAGAAGATCGACATCGTCGACTTCTCGGACGACCTGGCGACCTTCGTCGCCTCGGCGCTGTCGCCGGCGAAGGTCACCCGCGCCTACGTGATCGACGAGTCGCTGCGCGCGGTGCGGGCGCTCGTGCCCGACTACCAGCTGTCGCTCGCGATCGGCAAGGAGGGGCAGAACGCCCGCCTCGCCGCGAAGCTCACGGGCGCGAAGATCGACATCCAGCCAGACACGGCCGAGTGAGCGCTCCGGTCCGCACCTGCATCGGATGCCGCGGCCGCGCGCCGCGCGCCGAGCTGCTGCGGGTCGTGCTGCGCGGTGCGACGGTCGTGCCCGACCCCGCGGCCGTGCTGCCCGGTCGGGGCGCCTGGCTGCACCCGACGCCCGGGTGCGTCGAACTCGCGACGCGTCGGCGTGCGTTCGGGCGCGCCCTGCGCACGACGGCCGCACTCGAACTCGGCGAAGTGGCGGCCGCGGTCGCCGCCGAGTGACCGCAGGGCTTCCGGGCCGTGTACCATGGTCAGGTCAGATCGTGCATCGGACATCTCGCGCGGCCTGCGTCCATTCGGCCGCTCCCTCCCGCATCCGGTATCGCTCAACGCGATGTCGGGCGGGCGCGCGAGGCGTCCGCGTTGTAGAGAACAGGCTGAACGGCACATGGACCACTAATGAGCGGCTCGAGATGAGTACCGTCCGCTAATCGGTCTGCCCCTGTCCGGGTGCAGACCCGGAACAGGAGAGTTGTGGCTGCCAAACCACGCGTACACGAGATCGCCAGCGAGCTCGGAGTCGACAGCAAAGTCGCCCTCGAGAAGCTGAAGGAGATGGGCGAATACGTCAAGGGCCCGTCGTCCTCGATCGAACCCCCCGTCGCCCGCCGGCTGAAGGCGGCGCTCGAGGCCGCCGGCGCCGCCGGCACCGCGGCGCCCGCCGCCGCACCCAAGCCCACGTCGGCGAAGCCGGGCCCCAAGCCCG
>JBDIAF010000209.1:0-4050 GCA_039812245.1 Agromyces sp.
TGCACGGCGGCGCGGTGCCCGCGGGCGACGGCCGGCGCCCCGCGCGGGAGCCGAGCCTCGAGGAGGCGCTCGAGACCTCGGTCGCCCCGAAGCAGCGCATCGGCGCCCTGGCGGCCTCGCTCGTGCAGAGCGGGCAGAGCCTCATCCTCGACGTCGGCTCGACCGGGCTGCAGCTGGCCCGCGCGCTCCGCGCGCGCACCGAGCTGGAAGACCTGACGATCTTCACGAACGGGCTCTCGATCGCCCTCGAGCTCGAACCCGAGATCCCGAGGTTCACGGTCGTCGTGACCGGCGGGACGCTGCGGCCCAAGCAGCACTCGCTCGTGCACCCCCTCGCCGGATCGATGCTCGACCAGGTGCACGTCGACCTCGCCTTCATCGGCTGCAACGGCGTGCACCCCCAGCGCGGGGCGACGAACGCCAACCTGCCCGAGGCGCAGGTCAAGGCGCTCATGGTCGCCGCCGCCGCGCGCAGCTACCTCGTCGCCGACGGATCGAAGCTCGGCGAGGTGCACCTCGGCCGCATCGCCCCGCTCGACGCCTTCGACGCGCTGGTGACGGATGCCTCGGCGCCGCGCCCGATCGTCGCCGAGCTCGAGGAGTCGGGCCTGCGAGTGCTCGTGGCCGACGAATAGAGTTGGGGCATGACCCTCCCAACGGGCGAACAGCTCGTCCTCGAGACCTCCACGTCGAGCGGCGAGCTCACGGCCACCGTCACCACGGTCGCAGCGGGGCTGCGCGAGCTGCGCATCGACGGCGTCGACCTCGTGCCGACGTTCGCCGACGACCGCACCCCGCCCTCGGCGGCCGGCATCGTGCTCGCCCCCTGGCCCAACCGCATCCGCGACGGCCGGTGGAGCCATGACGGCGTCGACCATCAGCTCGCCATCACCGAGCCGGCGCTCGGCAACGCGATCCACGGGCTGCTGCGCTACACCGAGTACCGCGTCGTCGCGCAGGAGCGCGACTCGGTCACGCTCGAGGCGACGATCTTCCCGCAGCTCGGGTACCCCTTCCTCGTCGGCACGGCAGTGCACTACGAACTCGTCGCCGACGGGCTGAAGGTCACGCACCGGCTCGAGAACCTCGGCGCCGAGGCCGCGCCCGTCGCGCTCGGCACGCACCCCTACCTGAAGATCGGCGGCGTGCCGACCGCCGAGCTCGAGCTGCGGCTCGACGCGGCGAGCCACATCGAGGTCGACGAGCGCAAGCTCCCGACGGGCGAGGTGCCGGTCGACGGCACCCGGTGGGACCTGCGGGAGGGGCGCCGGCTCGGCGAGCTGGCGCTCGACGACGCCTTCGGCGAGCTCGCCGCAGACGACGACGGCATCGTCGAGCACGCGCTCACCGCGCCCGACGGGCGCAGCGTCTCGGTCTGGGCGGAGCACGAGTTCGCCTACGTGCAGGCGTTCACGACCGACCGCTTCCCCGGAGAAGAGCTCGCCGTCGCGATCGAGCCGATGACGGCGCCCGCCGAAGCGTTCAACTCGGGCCGGGGCCTGCGCTGGCTCGATCCCGGAGAGCAGTGGGAGCTCAGCTGGGGCATCCGCTTCCGCGGCTTCACGGCCGCCTGATCCGACCGGCCCGACCCGGTCGAACGGCCTCAGGGCGACGGCGTGCAGCTGCCGGTCTCGACCGGTTCGCCGAGCCCGCTCGCCTCGGCGACGAGCGGCGCGAGCACGCCGACGGGCACGGCGAACCCGACGTCGGCCACGTCCTCGGACTTCGCGAAGACGACGGCGGCGACCCGGCCGTCGGCGGTCAGCACGGGGCCGCCCGAGTTGCCGTGGTCGACGCGGGCGGCGAGCGAGGTGACCTCGCGGGTCGAGCTCGTGCCGCCCTCGACGATCGTGAGCGGGCCGGTCGAGAGCACCCGCCCGGTGTGCACGTCGAGCGGGCCGCCGAACGGGTAGCCCGCGATCGCGACCGTCGTGCCCGGCGACGGTGAATCGGCAAGGGTGAGCGGGGGCACGTCGAGCGGCTCGGTGGCGATGAGCGCGAGGTCGGCGGCCGGGTCGAAGGCGACGACGCGGCCGGCGACGGCGCCGCGCCCCGGCGCCTCGACGATCGGCTCGTCGATGCCCGCGACGACGTGCGCGTTCGTCACGACGCGGTCGGGCGCGACGACGAAGCCCGAACCGGTCATGGTGGTTCCGCACCGGTAGGCGTTGCCGGTGATGCGCACGACCGACGCCGACGCCGCGGCGATGGCGTCGCCGCCGAGCTCGGCGTCGGGGAGGGCCGGTGCGGCCGTCGGGCCGCCGATGACCTCGACCAGCCACGGCACGCCCTGCCCGAGCGCGGCGGTGCGGATCTCGGCGAGCAGCTCCTTCGCGGGCTCGGGCGTGATGCGGTCGAGCCCGCGCAGCACGGTGGAGCCGGCGACGGCGGGCGAGAGCACGGGAACCCCCATCGCCTGCACCCCCGAGGCGACGAGTGCGACGACGAACGCCGTGACGAGCAGGTTGCCGACGGCGCCCAGCAGGCGGTCGACCACCCCGAGCTTGACCGCGTCGGCGCCGCGACGCAGCAGCCGACCGAGCCAGGCGCCGAGCGACGAGCCGGCGACGAGCAGGACGATCGCGGTGCCGATGACGGCGGGGGCGCGCCACTCGGGCGCCGGCACGAGCGAAGCCACCCACGGCATCGCGAACCAGGCGGCGACGCCGCCGGCGAAGAGCCCGACGAGCCCGGCCGCAGTGCGCAGCAGCCCCTGCCGCCAGCCGTTCGCGATCGCGAGGACGGCGACGACGACGAGCACCGCGTCGAGCAGCAGGCTCCAGCCCATCGTCCCTCCGATCCCCACGTCGCACGCTCGGCGCGCATTCCGCGCCCTTTGTGGGTTCCACCTTCGCGCACGCGCCTCGGCGCCAGCTGAAGGCGCGGCCGTCGACAAACGGATGCCCCGCGCCGACCGCCCTCGGCTATCGTGCAGAGTGCCGCGGCCGACGAGCCGGGCCCGCTGCGGGGCGCCGCACGGACTTCGACGAGGAGGCGACGATGCGCGTCGGCATGTTCCTGAACTACGCGGGCGGCTTCGCCGAGACCGCCGCCGAGGTCGGCGAGCTCGAGGCATCCGGGGTCGACCTCGTCGCCGTGCCCGAGGCGTACTCCTTCGACGCGGTGAGCCAGCTCGGCTTCCTCGCCGCGCGCACCTCGACCATCACGCTCGCCTCGGGCATCCTGCAGCTCTACACCCGCACGCCGACGCTCACCGCGATGACCGCGGCCGGTCTCGACTACGTGTCGGGCGGGCGCTTCGAGCTCGGCATCGGGGCCTCCGGCCCGCAGGTCATCGAGGGCTTCCACGGCGTGCGCTACGACGCGCCCCTCGGCCGCACGCGCGAGATCATCGAGATCTGCCGCATGACCTGGCGCCGTGAGCCCGTCGTGCACGAGGGCCGCAACTACCGCATCCCGCTGCCGGCGGGCGAGGGCACGGGCCTCGGCAAGCCGCTGAAGCTCATCAACCACCCGGTGCGACCCCGCATCCCGATCACGGTCGCCTCGCTCGGGCAGAAGTCGGTCGAGCAGACCGCCGAGATCGCCGACGGCTGGCTGCCCATGTTCTTCCACCCCGAGCGGGCGCACGAGGTCTGGGGCGCCGCGCTCGCCGCGGGCGCCGCGAAGCGCTCGGACGAGCTGGCGGCGCTCGACGTCTTCGCGAGCCCCGCGCTCGCGATCACCGAGGACCCCCGCCTGCAGGCGCTGGCGCTCGCCGCGGTGAAGCCGCAGCTCGCGCTCTACGTCGGCGGCATGGGGGCCCGCGGCAAGAACTTCTACAACGACCTCGTCGCCAGCTACGGCTTCGAGGCCGAGGCGGCGCTGATCCAGGACCTCTACCTCGACGGCCGCAAGGACGAGGCGGTCGCCGCGGTGCCCGACGAGCTGGTGCGGGCGATCTCGCTCATCGGCCCGGCCTCGCACGTGGCCGAGCGGGTGGCGGCGTTCGCCGAGGCCGGTGTGACGACCCTGGCCGTGACGCCGCTCGCGCGCGACTCGGCCGAGCGGGTCGCGCTCATGGCCGGGTTCCGCTCGCTCGTCGGCTGA
>JBDIAF010000210.1:0-3997 GCA_039812245.1 Agromyces sp.
GTCTGGGTGCACGCCGACGGGCGCAACCAGCGCATCGAGACGCCCTCGCGCCGGGAACGCCTGGAACGGCGCCTCGAGGCTGCCGAGCGACCCGCCGGGGCATCCGACCCGGTGCTGCGGGCGCCCATGCCCGGCACCGTCACGGCCGTGCTGGCGGCCGACGGCACCGCCGTCGAAGCCGGCCAGGCCGTCGTCGCCATCGAGGCGATGAAGATGGAGCACCGCGTCCTCGCCCCCTTCGCCGGCAGCGTCAGGCTCGCGGTCGCGAACGGCGAGCAGGTCGCCCGCGACCAGCAGCTCGCCCGCGTCGAGCCGCACGAAGCGCCGGACCCCGAGACCCCCGTCCCCACGAAGGACGGCCCCACCGCCCGCCGAGAGACCCAAGGAGCAGCACGGTGAACGTCGACCTCAGCACGCAGGAGCAGATCCTCGACGACCGGCTCGCGCAGATCGCCGAGACCATGGCGGCGACCGGCCGCCGCAACGAAGCCAGGAGCAGCACGGTGAACCTCAACCTCAGCGCCGAGGAGCAGGCGCTCTACGACCGCGTCGCCGACTTCGCCGACACCGTGGTCGCCCCCGCCTCCTACGAGTACGACACCGAGCGCCGGCTGCCGCTCGAGATCATCCGGCAGATGGGCGAGATGGGCCTGTTCGGCCTGCCGTTCCCCGAGGAGGTCGGCGGCCAGGGCCGCTCGTACTTCGAGTTCTGCCTCGCGGTCGAGGCGCTCGGCCGCGTCGACCAGTCCATCGGCGTCACCCTCGAGGCGGGCATCGGCCTCGGCGTCATGCCCATCTACCGCTTCGGCACCGAGGAGCAGAAGCGCACGTGGCTGCCCGAGCTCATCGCCGGTCGCGCACTCGCGGGGTTCGGGCTCACCGAGGCGAACGCGGGCTCCGACGCCGGCGCGACGCAGACGACCGCCGTGCTCGACGGCGACGAGTGGGTGATCAACGGCTCCAAGCAGTTCATCACCAACTCGGGCACGCCGATCACGCTCATCAACACGGTGATCGCGGTGACGGGCGAGCAGACCCGCCCCGACGGCTCGGTGAAGAAGGAGCTGTCGGCGATCATCGTGCCGAACGGCACCCCCGGGTTCGAGGTGCTGCCGAGTTACGACAAGGTGGGCTGGCACACCTCGGACACGCACCCGCTGCGGTTCACCGACGTGCGGGTGCCGGCATCGAACCTCGTCGGCGAGCGGGGCCGCGGCTACGCGAACTTCCTCCGCTGCCTCGACGAGGGACGCATCGCCTTCGCGGCCCTCGCGACGGGGGCCGCGCAGGGATGCCTCGAGCAGGCGGTCCTTCGTGCGAAGGAACGCGTCGTCTTCGGCGCCCCGATCGCGAGCAATCAGCACATCCGGTTCACGATCGCCCGCATGCAGGCCCGCGTGCACCAGGCCCGGCTCGCCTGGTGGGACGCCGCGCGCAAGATGGACGCCGGGCTGCCGTTCAAGACGGAGGCCTCGCTCGCGAAGCTCATCTCGAGCGAGGCGGCGATGGACAACGCGCGCGACGCCTCGCACATCTGGGGCGGCGCCGGGTTCCTCAACGAGAACGTCGTGGCGCGCCACTACCGCGACTCGAAGATCCTCGAGGTCGGCGAGGGCACGACCGAGGTGCAGCTCATGATCATCGCGCGCGAGCTGGGCCTCGAGGGGTAGCGTTCGAGACGAGCGGATGCCACGGCGCGACGCCGCGGCGGAGGGGAGGGGCGATGGCCGGCGCGACCGAGGCCGAACGCGGAGCGCTGCGCGACGTCGTGCAGCGCGGGCTGTGGTTCGAGGAGTTCGACGAGGGCGCGAGGTACCTGCACCGACCGGGTCGCACGGTGACCGAGGCCGACAACGTGCTGTTCACGACGCTCACCATGAACCCGCAGCCGCTGCACCTCGACGAGGAGTACTCGGCCGGCCAGCCCTTCGGGCAGCGACTCGTGAACTCGATGTTCACGCTGTCGACCCTCGTCGGGCAGTCGGTCGGGCAGCTGACCCTCGGCACGCTCGTCGCGAACCTCGGCTTCGGCGAGATCGCCTTCCCCGCGCCCGTGTTCGTCGGCGACACCCTGTACGGCGAGAGCACGGTCGAGCAGACCAGGCTGTCGGCCTCCCGCCCCGGCGAGGGCGTGGTGACCCTGCGGCACGTCGCGCGCAACCAGCACGGCGAGGTGGTCGCCACGTGCAGCCGCAGCATGCTGGTGTGGACCCGCGAGGCGGGGGAGCGGCGGCTCGGCGAGGCATCCGGTCGCGGGTCGGCCGCCCGCGTTCCCGGCGGCGAGGACGAGGAGGAGTGATGAGGCATCCCGCGTTCCGCTTCGGCCCTGCGCTGCTCTTCTGTCCGGCCGATCGGCCCGAGCGGTTCCAGAAGGCGCTCGACCGGGCGGACGCCGTGATCCTCGACCTCGAGGACGCGGTGGCGGCCGAGGCGAAGCCGGCGGCCCGGCGCGCGATCGTCGACCACCGGCTCGACCCCGAGCGCGTCATCGTGCGCGTGAACCCCGCCTCGAGCGGCGAGCTCGAAGCGGATCTCGCCGCGCTCGCCGAGACGCCGTACCGCACCGTGATGCTCGCCAAGTGCGAGGGCACGGCGGACCTCGTGCCGCTCGAGGAGTACGAGGTGATCGCGCTCTGCGAGACGGCGAAGGGGGTGCTTGCGGCGAACGAGGTCGCCGCCGTCGAGCCCGTCGTGGCGCTCATGTGGGGCGCGGAGGATCTCGTCGCGTCGCTGGGCGGCACCTCGAGCCGCTTCGAGAGCGGCGCCTATCGCGACGTCGCGAGGCACGCCAGGTCCCAGGTGCGCCTCGCGACGGCGGCGCACGGCGTCGCGGCCGTCGACGCCGTGCACCTCGACCTCGGAGACGAGGCGGGCCTGCGGGCCGAGGCGGAGGACGCGGTCGCCCTCGGCTTCGACGCGACGGCGTGCATCCACCCCGGCCAGGTGCCGATCGTGCGGGACGCGTACCGGCCGTCGGTCGAGCGGCTCGAATGGGCGCGGGCCGTGCTCGATGCCGCGCGCAGCGAGGCCGGCGTCTTCGCCTTCCGCGGCGGCATGGTCGACGCGCCCGTCCTGCGGCAAGCGGAGGCGGTCGTGCGACGAGCGGCGGGCCCGCCAACGATTCGGTAACGCTTGGCCCACTGTTCACGGGGCGCGGCGGCCCTGCCACGTATCCTCGGAGTCGATCCTGGGGAGGAGGAGAGCAGTGGCACGGCATGCGCTCGGGACGGTGGCCGACGAGACCGCGGTCGACGACGACCTCGTGATCGGCGGCCGATCGCTCGCGCGCCACGTGGCCGACGCGCCCTCGCTCGTCGACTCCAATCCGCTCTCGGGCCCCATCCGGGTGCCCGGTCGTGCCAGGCTCGGCGACAGCGGCATCGAGGTGCACCCCGTGGCGCTGGGCTGCGCGGCCCTCGGCTCGCACGTCGGCCACGAGGCATCCCTCGACGTGCTCGACCGATTCGCCGCCCTGGGCGGCGAGCTCCTCGCGACGTCCGCCGCGCACGCCGCCGGCCGCAGCGAGCAGACGATCGGCGCCTGGCTCGCCGAGCGGCGCCTCGCCGACCGGATGACCGTCCTGACCGAGATCGGCCGCCACCCGGCGCGGCCGGGACTCGCGCCGGCGACGATCGCGCGCGCGGTCGACGACTCGCTCGAACGGCTCGGCGTCGAGCGCATCGACGTGCTCGTGCTGCACGGCGACGACCCCGAGGTGCCGCTCGAAGAGAGCCTGGGCGCCGTGGACGCGCTCATCGGCGCTGGCAAGGTGCGCGCCATCGGGGCGGCCGGCTTCGCGCCCGAGCGCCTCATCGAGGCGCGCGTGCTCGCCGCGAACGGCCTGCCGCGCTTCTCGGTCGTGACCGCGCCGTACAGCCTGGTGAATCGGGCCGGCTTCGAGGGCGCGCCCGAGCTCGTGGCCCACGCGCAGGGACTCGGCGTGCTGCCGACCGCCGCGCTCGGCGGCGGCGTGCTCGGCGGCGCCCGTCGTCGCGGC
>JBDIAF010000211.1:0-3991 GCA_039812245.1 Agromyces sp.
GACCTCGCGCGGCGTGAGGCACATCGCGCTCGCGGCGCTGCGCCACGTCGGCATCGCGCCGGCGCAGGCCGCCGCCGCCGTGCAGGGCTTCGGCAAGGTGGGCGCCGACGCGGCGCGCTTCCTCGCCGAGGCGGGCGTCACCGTGCAGGCCGTGAGCGACCAGTACGGCGCCGTGTTCAACGCCGCCGGCCTCGACATCGAGGCGCTCTCGGCGCACGTGCGCGAGACGGGCGCGGTCGTCGGCTTCGCCGGCGGCGAGGCGCTCGACGGCCACGCCGTGCTCACGCTCGACGTCGACCTCGTCGTGCCGGCGGCCGTCGAGGGCGTGCTGCACGAGGCCAACGCGGGCGAGGTCAGGGCGAAGGTCGTCGTCGAGGGCGCCAACGGCCCCACGACGCCGGCGGCCGACCGCATCATGCGCGAGAACGGCGTGCTCGTCGTGCCCGACATCCTCGCGAACGCGGGCGGCGTGATCGTCTCGTACTTCGAATGGGTGCAGGCGAACCAGGCCTACTGGTGGCGGGTCGACGAGGTCGAGTCCAGACTGGAGGAGCGGATGCTGAGCGCCTGGCAGCACGTGCTGGGCTACGCCACCGCGCGCGACCTCTCGCTCCGCACCGCCGCCACGGCGCTCGCCGTCGAGCGCGTCGCCGAGGCGCACAAGCTGCGCGGGCTGTACCCCTGATGGATCCCGGGCTCGCCCGTTCCGTACCGGGACGGGCAAGCCGGGGACGCGCACAGCACACACCACCGTCGTCGACGACACGAGAATCGTCGGAGGACGCAACGACTAGGTCACGGGAAGTCAGGAACATGACGAACGCAACACTTGAAGCCTCGGTGCTCGACAAGGTCGAGAGCCGGCTGTTCATCGGCGGCGAGTGGGTCGACGCCGAGGGCGGCAAGACCCTCGCGGTCGCCGACCCCTCGACCGGCGAGACCATCAAGGAGATCGCCGACGCCTCGCCGGCCGACGGCATCAGGGCGCTCGACGCCGCCGTCGCGGCGCAGGACGAGTGGGCCAAGGTCGCCCCGCGCCAGCGCGGCGAGCTGCTGCGCCGCGCCTTCGACCTGCTCACCGAGCGCAAGGAGGAGTTCGCGCTCCTCATGACCCTCGAGATGGGCAAGCCGATCGCCGAGGCGCGCGGCGAGGTCGTCTACGGCGGCGAGTTCCTGCGCTGGTTCAGCGAGGAGGCGGTGCGCATCCAGGGCCGCTACGGCCTGAACCCCGAGGGCACCGGCCACATGGTCGTCTCGCAGCGCCCGGTCGGGCCGTCGTTCTTCATCACGCCGTGGAACTTCCCGCTCGCGATGGCGACCCGCAAGATCGCCCCCGCGCTCGCGGCCGGCTGCACGGTCGTGATCAAGCCCCCGGCCCTCACGCCGCTGACCACGATCGCGTTCGTGCAGCTGCTCGAGGAGGTCGGCCTGCCCAAGGGCGTCGTGAACGTGATCCCGACGTCGACCTCGTCGAAGGTCTCGGGCCCGATCATCGAGGACCCGCGCCTGCGCAAGCTCAGCTTCACCGGCTCGACCGAGGTCGGCCGCGCCCTCATGAAGCAGGCCGCCACGGGCATCCTGCGCACCTCGATGGAGCTCGGCGGCAACGCCCCGTTCGTCGTGTTCGAGGACGCCGACCTCGACAAGGCGGTCGACGGCGCGATGCTCGCGAAGTTCCGCAACATCGGCCAGGCCTGCACCGCGGCGAACCGCTTCATCGTGCACCAGGACGTCGCGGCCGAGTTCTCGCGCCGCGTCGCCGAGCGGGTCGCCTCGTTCAAGGTCGGCCGCGGCACCGCCGACGACATCAACATCGGCCCGCTCATCGACGACAAGGCGGTCGCGTCGACCGACGAGCTCGTCAAGGACGCGGTCTCGAAGGGCGCGAAGGTGCTCACCGGCGGCACCGTCATCGACGGCACCGGCTCGTTCTACGCGCCGACCGTGCTCGGCGACGTGTCCGCCGACGCGCGCCTGCTGCGCGAGGAGATCTTCGGGCCGGTGCTCGGCATCACCACCTTCGCCGACGAGGACGAGGCCGTGCGCCTCGCGAACGACACCGAGTACGGGCTCGTCTCGTACGTGTTCACCGAGGACCTGGCGCGCGGCCAGCGCATGATCGAGAACCTCGCCACCGGCATGATGGGCCTGAACACCGGCCTCGTCTCGAACGCGGCGGCCCCCTTCGGCGGCATCAAGCAGTCGGGCATCGGCCGCGAGGGCGGCGCAGAGGGCATCCACGAGTACCTCGACACCAAGTACACGCTCATCCCGGTGAGCTGAACCGCGAGGGCGGATGCCTCGTGGCGCGAGCCCGAGGCATCCGCCCTCGTGCGTTTCCGGAAAGACAGAAAGCAGAACGGAACCATGGAACGCATCGAAACCGACGTCGTCGTGATCGGGGCCGGCGCGGCCGGCCTCACCGCCGCGACCAGGCTGAAGGCGGCAGGCAAGCGCGTCGTCGTGCTCGAGGCGCGCGACCGCGTCGGCGGCCGTCTCTGGACGGGCGACTTCGACGGCCACATGCTCGAGATCGGCGGCCAGTGGGTCTCGCCCGACCAGGACGCCCTGATCGAGACGCTCGACGAGCTCGGCCTCGAGACCTACGAGCGCTACCGCGACGGCGAGAACATCTACATCGCCGAGAACGGCGAGCGCCGTCTCTTCGAGGGCGACATCTTCCCGGTTCCGGCGAAGACCGAGGGCGAGATCGTCGGCCTCATCGAGAAGCTCGACGCACTGGTCGCCGAGATCGACCCCGAGCAGCCGTGGGCGCACCCCCGCGCCAAGGAGCTCGACGAGGTCTCGTTCGCCGAGTGGCTCGGCACGCAGACCGACGACGAAGAGGCCAAGCTGAACATCGGCATGTTCATCGCCGGCGCCATGCTCACCAAGCCCGCGCACGCCTTCTCGGCGCTGCAGGCGCTGCTCATGGCGGCCTCGGCCGGGTCGTTCTCGAACCTCGTCGACGCCGACTTCATCCTCGACAAGCGCGTCGTCGGCGGCCTGCAGCAGGTGCCGATCCGGCTCGCCGAGCGCCTCGGCGACGACGTCGTGAAGCTGAACCAGCCGGTGCGCACGATCCGCTGGTCGGGACTCGCCGAGGACGGCTCGCTGCTCGACCCGTCGGCCGGCGTCACCGTCGTCACCGACTCGCTCGAGGTCGCGGCCGAGCGCGTCGTGCTCGCCCTCGCGCCGGTGCTGTACTCGCGCATCAGCTACGAGCCCCCGCTGCCCCGCCGCCAGCACCAGCTGCACCAGCACCTCTCGATGGGCTTCGTCATCAAGGTGCACGCCGTCTACGAGACGCCGTTCTGGCGCGAGCAGGGCCTGTCGGGCACGGCGTTCAGCCCCTACGAGCTCTGCCACGAGGCCTACGACAACACCAACCACGGCGACCCGCACGGCACGCTCGTCGGCTTCGTCTCCGACGAGGAGGCCGACGGCGTCTTCTCGCTCTCCGCCGAGGAGCGCAAGGAGAAGATCCTCGAGTCGCTCTCGCACTACTACGGCGAGCAGGCGAAGAACCCCATCGTCTACTACGAGAGCGACTGGGGCAGCGAGGAGTGGACCCGCGGCGCCTACGCCGCGAGCTTCGACATGGGCGGTCTCGCGCGCTACGGCGCCGACCTGCGCGAGCCGGTGGGCCCGATCTCGTTCGCCTGCTCGGACATGGCGGGCAAGGGCTACCAGCACGTCGACGGCGCGATCCGCATGGGCCGCCTCGTCGCCTCGCAGATCCTCGAGGGCTGAGCCGTACCGATGGGTTCTCAGACGGAGCCGAGCGACTACCGCATCGTCGTCGGCTACACGGCCGACGACTCGGGCGCCGACGCCCTCGCGCTCGGCGCCCGGATCGCGGCGGCCACCGCGGCGCAGCTCGAGCTCGTCATGGTGCTGCCGATCGAAGCGCGCGGCGGCGTCGTACCCCGCGACCCGGGGCACGAGCGCCGGGTCAAGGAGCAGGCCCAGGCGTGGCTGGCCGAGGCCT